>NZ_QRHM01000020.1:0-34958 GCF_003470325.1 Collinsella sp. AM24-1
ACGGGGCGGAATGTCAATCCTGGTCTAACAGAGCCTTATTTAATCCCCGTCCCGAAATTGAACCGCCCCCTCATTTCTTGGACATTAGAAATGGGGGGCTTCTTTATGGACGGGAAAGTCGGACACGACGCCACGCTGAGGACTCTTGCAGCAGAGTTTTGCGACAGGGGATACGGGCGCACCGAAGGCCGAAGGGCGCCCGGACCCGGCCGGGGCCGGCGGCGCGCGAGGGCGAGCTCTTGCGACGGAGCTGCTGCCCGGGCGCCTGAAGGACGAGTTCTACAGGAACCGGACGTGGCGGAGCTTCGAGGAGTTCAAGCGGGACCTCCACGCCTACACCGTTCACTGGAACAAGAGGAGGCAGGTTAAGCAAAAGGGACTGACCCCGGAGGAGTTCCGGAATCAGTCCCCATGTGCGGCATAGGCCGCTAATTGACCCGTCTAAGTTTCGGGGCGCAGTTCATTTCAGCGCCGCCCGAGAAAGCTAAACGCCTTCTGGCAGGTTGTCCCGGGCCGAGGGCGGCCACCTTGATCGCCCTCGGCCCTCACCCACCTCAACTGCTCCTCAATTACATAGAGCTGATTGAGGAGGGCGCAAGCTAGTGGGCGCCTTCCTCCTCGTCGTTGGGTCGGTAGGCGATGAACTCGATAACAAAGGCCAGGACGGCGGAAATGAGCGAGGCGATGATCGCGAAGATCATATGGGAGATCCCGGCGCCACCAGGGGTCCCGTCGATGAAGTTGAGCAGGTTGAAGACGCCGAGGCCGCCCGAGATGTACATGAGAGCGCCAGTCATTCCCACGATAGCGCCGCCCACGGCGGAGCTCAGGCATGCCACGACGAACGCGCGCTTGTTGGGGAGGGCGATGCCGTAGATGCCCGGCTCGGTGACGCCGAAGAAGAAGGCGGAGATCATCGCGGGAAGGGCGATGCCGCGGAAGCGCTCGTCCTTGTTTCTGAGGTACATGGCAAAGATGACCGCTCCGAGCGCGAACCCGTGGCCGATGGTGGCGGCGAGCACGCTGTCGTGGCCGAGGGTGTTCAGGTTCATGATGGAGATGGGGATGAGGCTCCAGTGGAAGCCAAAGATGACGAGGCACATCCACAGTCCGCCGACCAGGGCGCTGCCCAGGACGGAACCAACCACGGGGAGCTGGAAGATGAACGAGAACGCCGCGCTCAGCAGGTTGGTGATGAGGGTGGCCACCGGGCCGATGACGAGGTAGCCCAAGACGATGGAGACCGTCATCGTGGCGAGCGGGACGAGGAACATCTTGAGCGCAACCGGCATCCAGCTCTTGAGCCAGCGCTCAAGGATAGAGCCGAACCACACCATGAGAAGGACGGGGATCACCGAGCTCACGTAGCCGGACACGGGCATGATGATGGGGAGCCCGAGGGCGGTGGCGTACCACGAGAACGTGCCGGCCACGCCGAGGTCGATGCTGCCGAGCGCCTCACCCGAGGTCAGGGCGACCATCGTCGGGTAGAGGAGCGCCACGCCGATTGCCACGCCGGTGAACTCGTTCATGCGGAACTTGCGCGCGGCACTGAACGCCAGGGCGACGGGGAGGAAGTAGAAGAAGCCGTCAGCCACGGTGTAGAGCAGCGTGTAGAGGCCGTCGTTTGCAAAGGCCGGGACGAAGTAGGTGATGAGGGCAAGCAGTCCCTTCATGATGCCTGCGGCGGCAAGCGGTCCCAGGATGGGCTGGAAGATGCCAGAGATGAGGTCGATGACGACGGAGGCGACGGTCTTATCGCCCTGGGGCTCGTCGTCGGCGCTTGCGCCGCTCGAGAAGTTGCCGGCCTCCAGGACCGCGTCGTAGACGTCCTCGACGATGTTACCCACGACCACCTGGTACTGGCCGTTGGCCTGGATGACCTGGATAACACCCTTGAGGGCCTCGATCTTGGCCGTGTTGGCGCGGGACTCGTCCTTGAGCTTGAAGCGCACGCGCGTGATGCAGTGCGCGACGCTGGCGACGTTCTCTGTGCCGCCTACGTTCTCGAGTATGGATCTGGCCAGATTGTCGTATTTTTCAGCCATTATTTTCTCCTTAGCGATATTGCCCGGGCGGCTAGCCCAGGTCGCCTCCGTTGGTGGCGATGGCCTGTTGGTACCAGTAGAAGCTCTTCTTGCGCCTGCGCTCGAGCGTGCCGTTGCCCAGGTTGTCGCGGTCCACGTAGATGAAGCCGTAGCGCTTCTCCATCTCGCCGGAGCCCGCGCTCACGAGGTCGATCGGCCCCCAGGTGGTGTAGCCGAGCATCTCGACGCCGTCCTGCTCGATGGCGTCGCGCATGGCCTCGATGTGCTCGCGCAGGTAGGCGATGCGGTAGTCGTCCTCGATCGTGCCGTCGGGAAGCACCTCGTCATAGGCGCCGAGGCCGTTCTCCACCACAAAGAGCGGCTTCTGGTAGCGGTCCCAGAGGTCGTTGATCGTGATGCGGAACCCCAGCGGGTCGATGACCCAGCCCCAGTCGCTCGTGCGCACGTAGGGGTTCTCTACGCCGGCGAAGGCGTTGCCCTCGGCGACGCCGCCCACGGAATCGGGGTCGCCCGCGGTACAGCGCGAGGAGTAGTAGCTAAACGAGATGAAGTCGACGGTGTTCTCCGCAAGGATGCGCTCGTCCTCGGCGGTCATGCCCACGTCGATGCCCTCGCGCTCGAGCATCTTGAGCGCGTAGCCGGGGTAGTGCCCGCGTGCCTGCACGTCCACGAAGAAGAGGTCCTCCTGGTTCTTGACCTGCGCTGCACGGACGTCCTCGGGACGACAGGAGTAGGGGTAGTAGCTTCCCGCGGCGAGCATGCAGCCAACCTTGTTCTCCGGGTCGACCTCGTGGGCGATCTTGGTGGCCCAGGCGCTCGCCACAAGCTCGTTGTGCGCGGCGCGGTACTCGGCCTCGCGGGCATTCTCCCCGGGCTCGAGGACGATGCCGGCACCCATGAAGGGACGGTGCAAGATCATGTTCATCTCGTTGAACGTGATCCACCAATGCACGAGGCCGCGGTAGCGGTTGAAGAGCACCTTCACGAGCCGCTTGTAGAGCTCGATGAGGGCGCGGTTTCGCCAGGCGCCGTACTTCTTGACGAGGTGGATGGGGCAGTCGAAGTGCGTGATGGTCACGAGGGGCTCGATCCTGTGCTCGCGGCAGCAGCGGAACACGTCCTCGTAGAAGGCGAGCCCGGCCTCGTTGGGCTCCTCCTCGTCGCCATTGGGGAAGATGCGGCTCCAGGCGATGGAGAGGCGAAAGACCTTAAAGCCCATCTCTGCGAAGAGGGCTATGTCCTCGCGGTAGCGGTGGTAGAAGTCGATGCCCGTCTGGGCCGGGTAGTAGTACCCGGGCTCAAAGTCGAGCATGCGCCTCAGGCCGCGGCTCACGTCGTTGCGCTCCGGCCCGTGTGGGATGACGTCGACGTTGGCAAGGCCGCGGCCGCCCTCGTCATAACCTCCCTCGCATTGGTTGGCGGCGGTGGCTCCTCCCCAAAGGAACCCTTTTGGAAATGGCATAGTGCCTCCTTCTTTCTGGCGCCCCCACCTCTGCGGGGGACGCTTTATAACGTCCTTGCGACCTCACGCGCCGGGCCCGTGGCCCTTTCCCTGATGCGCGCGGGCCGCCTGTGAAGGGGTGACTAGCTGACGGCTTGTCCCGCGGCGGCGCGATGTGCCTCCCGGCCTTCGACCAGGGAGGGGACCTGTGCCAGGCATACGCCGGCGAGGATGATGGCGACGCCCAGCCACTCGACGACGCCGAGCGGCTCGCCGAGGACGATCATGGCGATGAGCAGGCCGGCGGGGAGTTCCGCGGCGGCCATGACAGTGGAGAGGCCCGCGGACAGGTGCGGAGAGCCCATGCCGAAGAGCAGGACCGGGCAGAGCATGCCAAAGAAGCCGGCGATGACGGCAAAGGGCAGGATGCCCTGGGCGAGGACGCCCGAGACGACGTAGTCCGGGCACACCGTGAGCGACATGGCCACGGAGCCCGCGCACACGATGACGCCGCGCTGCTCGGACGAGCAGGGGGCCTCGACCCTGCCGGAGAGGGTGACAAAGAGGGAGCAAGACACGGCCGCCCCCAGCGCGCAGAGTAGGGCCACGGGGTCGTACCCGGTGATGCCGGCCTTGTAGACGCCGCTGGCGAACACCGTCCCGAAGACGATGACCAGGGCGGAGGCCACTTGGAGGAGCCTTGGCGGGCGGCGCGTCATGACGGTCTGCCACACGAGCCCCAGCCACGTGAACTGGAAGAGGAGCGTGAGCGCCACCGGGGCGGGCAGCACGCTCATGGCGTAGCAGTAGAGGATTGAGGTGAGGCAGGTGAGGGCTCCCAGGCCCATGAGCTTGAGGGCGAGCTTCCAGCCCACGCGCTGCCAGCGGTGCCCGAGTGCGTGCCCTGCGAGCGTGGCGAGGGCGAAGAAGAGGCAGCCGAACCACGCCTGGCTCGCCACCACCTGTGCCGAGGTGAAGCCCGCGGCGTAGGCGAGCTTGTAGGTCGTGGCCATCGCGCCGTAGCAGGCGCCGCCCGCAAAGACCTGGAGCGCCGCCTTGACCTGTCCCGCGCCCGCGGCTCCTGCCCCGGCGGCCTGTTGCTTGATTGTGTTTGTTCCTGCCATTAGGCTCCCTTCCGTCTGCTGTCTTGCAGACGCACATCCGTGCGTCTGTTCCCGGCAGTCGGAAGGTGGGCTCGTGCGGTCTTCTGGCGGTGCATGTGGTACCTGCTGCCAAGACGAAAAAAGCCACGCAACCGACTGCTCGGTTGCGTGGCAAAAAGGTGGCTAGCGCCCAGAAAAGTCCACGCGTTTTTAGACGGAGACAAGATACTACAACAGAAGAGAAGCCGTCAAGAAAAGCCGAGAAAAAAGTGAGTCTCTGCCCGCCGCACCTGTGGCGGTCGTTTCCCCGAACGGGGCAGCGCTGTTGGGGACTGTCTCGATCTGTAACAGTTGGGGCTAGTTTTGGTCGATGGATGTTACAGATTGAGATTGTTGAGGATGGGTGGGGGTAACTAATTCGGACGGGGCTATTTTAAACAATGGGAAATCGAGCGTGGCAAGCGGAGGTCTTCGGGGTATAAGACGGCTAATTGTATGCCGCCTTACGAAAGGAACTCTCATGCCCAGCGTTGCCGTTCTTGCCGCCGATGGCTTTGAAACGATTGAATGCCTGACCATGGTCGATGTCATGCGTCGCGGCGGCGTGCGCGCCACGCTCGTCTCGATCATGCCCACCCGCGAGGTCGTAAGCTCGCTGCAGATTCCCGTAACTTGCGACGCGCTCTTTGACGAGATTAACTTTGACGAGTACGACTGCGTCGTGCTGCCCGGCGGTCTGCCCGGCGCCACCAACCTGCGCGCCGATCAGCGCGTCTGCGACGTAGTCTGCGAGTTCGCCGCGACCAAGCATGTTGCCGCCATCTGCGCCGCCCCGTTTATCCTGGGCGAGCTTGACCTGCTCGAGGGACGCCACGCCACGTGCTTCCCCGGCTTTGAGAAGAGCTTCCCCGAGGGCGCCTATACCGGCGACAAGGTCACGCACGACGGCAACATCATCACCGCCAGCGGCATGGCCCAGTCGCTCCCCTTTGCGCTTGAGCTGCTGCGTACGCTCGCCGGCGACAAGGCTGTCGAGAAGGTTGCCGAGGGCATTCAGCTATGATTTTGGCTTCGCATTCACCGCGCCGCATCGAGTTGATGCGCGAAGCGGGCCACGACATCCGCGTCATTCCCGCTGACATCGACGAGACTCCTTTTGATGACGAGGCCCCGCTTACGCTTGTCGAGCGCTTAGCTCGCGCTAAGGCTGCCGCCGTTGCCGCCGAGCACGCCGATCCCAGTGAGCTGACCATCGCGGCCGACACCATCGTCACCTTCGATGGCAAGATTTTGGGTAAGCCGGCAAACGAGGACGAAGCCCGTACCATGCTCCACGAGCTCTCCGGGCGCACGCATCAGGTCGCAACCGGCGTCTGCATCGTTAGAGCCGGAGACGTCACAGCCCCGCACGCCGCCGAGAGCCTGTCGTTTGTCGATGTGACCGACGTGACGTTCTATGAGCTCACCGACGAGCAGATTGAGCTCTACGTCGCCTCGGGCGAGCCCATGGACAAAGCCGGCGCCTACGGCATCCAGGGCGTCGGCGGGCGCATGCTCGTGCATGATATTTCGGGCGACTTCTACAACGTGGTGGGCCTGCCCATCGCTCGCGTCGCGCGTGCGATTCAAAAACTATCGTAATTGCATCTGGCGCTGGGTATCCCCCAGCGCCTACAATTTTTCCGTACCGTACGGATCCCGACCGGGCATAAGGCCCGGCGGAAAACCGATAGGAGTAAAACATGGATACACTGCTTGAGGCCATTGACGCTTGCGATGTCGATGGCTTTTGCTTTGGCAACTACACGGACGAGGAGGCTGGCACCGGCTGCACCGTAATCGTGGCGCCCGAGGGTGCCACCGGTGGCGTTGACGTACGTGGTGGCGCCCCCGCTTCGCGTGAGACCGACCTGCTGCGTCCCGAAAACACCGTCGATAAGGTCCACGCCGTCTGCCTTTCGGGCGGATCGGCCTTTGGCCTCGAGGCTGCAAGCGGCGTGGCCCGCGAACTCGAGAGCCGCGGCATTGGTCTGCCCGTCGGCCCCACGCAGGTGCCCATCGTGTGCTCCAGCTGTATCTTCGACCTTGCCTTTGGCGACCCCACCGTGCGCCCCGACATTGAGGCCGGCATCGCCGCCGTGCGCGAGGCACTCGACAACACCCCCACCACACTCGAGCAGGGCAATGTGGGTGCCGGCACCGGCGCTACCGTAGGAAAGCTCATGGGCCCCGCCACCTGCATGAAGGCCGGCCTTGGCGCTGCCGCCGTGGCGCTCGGCCCTGTCAAGGTGGGTGCCGTGGTCTCGGTCAACGCCTGCGGCAACGTCGTCGACCCGACCACGGGCGAATGGGTAGCCGGCATGCGCGCCGCAGCCGATAGCGACCAGATCGTCGACATGGAGCTCGCCGCTTTTGCCGCCGCCGGCTCTATGCAGATGCCGCTCGACCGCACCAACACCACCATCAGCTGCATCGTCACCAACGTGGAGCTCACTAAGGCCCAGGCCACCAAGGTCTCCCAGATGGCAGCAGACGCCTACGCGCACGCCATTCGCCCCACGCATACCACCAACGACGGCGACACCATCTACACCCTCGCCAGCGGCAAATTGGGCACCCAAGCAAGCGCCGCCATTCCCCTAGACCTGCTGGGCATGCTCGCCGTAAGGGCCCTACAGACCGCCATCGTAAACGGAGCCAAAACCGCCAAAACCTCCCACGGCATCCCCGGCGCCGCGAAGTAGCCTAACCTGACCGGTTGCCCGGTGGGGCTTGGTTATGTTTGCTGCTCTACAGTCCTGGCTCGCACGAAGAGCACATTAAGTGCTCTTCGGCTCGTGCGGAACTCGCGACAAACATAACCAAGCTCCACCGGGCAACCTACTCAACAAGATCCCTTTCAGCCCAGGCCCCTATGTACCGCGCGTCGGAGATCTTCAAATTCAGCTTGCTGACATAAAGCGGGACATAGCAGAGGACCCCTGGTCCTTAACTTGATACGAGTTCCGCACGCAAAGGAGGCGCCAGTGGCGCCTCCGTCTTGCGCAGGACTGTCCGAAGTAGCAAGTTAAGGACCAGGGGTCCCTGTTACCCGAGCGTTTCTGTACTAGTTGAATTTGAAGATCTTTGAGGCAAGACGGTATAGGCCGAGTGTGGTTTTGTCTCCGGCCCGTCCATGCAGGTTGGTAAAGAATCCGACCACGCCGTAGCGAGCGCGACGATACATGCGCTCGTCGTACTCCTTCAGGTCCTTCCACAGCGTCTTCAGGCGCTCATCGGCACAATCTTCCTCGGAAAGCTTGGTGAGCACCGAGCAGATCGCCATCATCATGGTGAAGTAGCCCATCATGTACGAACGCAGACGCGAGGACTCAACGTCCTGGTACAGGTGGAACGATTCCATCATGATGCGCGTTACGCGGAACTGCTGGCCCAGGCGCTTGACCATCGTGGCCTCATTGACGCTCTGACCCTCGCGACCGATAAAGTAGCGATAGAGGTCGATGTCGGCGTAGTACATGGTCTTGCAGCGCGGCAGCGGCACGTATGCGTAGATATTATCCACGTAGAAGGTGTGTGCCGGCATAGGCAGATTGGACTCGCGCAGTACGTCGGTGCGATAGCACAGGCTGTGCATGAGCAGGTTCTGATCGGGACGGAAGTGTCCGATCTGGTCCCAAGAGAAAATCTTTTTGCGCGGCAGGGCAAACTTGTAGCCAATAGCGGTATGCGTGCCCTCGTAAACCTTCTCGTACACGTAGTTCGAGATAAACAGGTCGACGCGCTGGTCGCGCTCCTCAAAGCCACGCAGAATCGACAGCATGGTCGAAAGCGCCGCACCGTCGAGCCAGTCGTCCGAGTCAACGACCTTATAGTACGTACCATGCGCCTCACGCAGGCCCGAGAGGACGGCGATACCGTGGCCGCCATTCTCCTGGTGCACCGCGCGGATGATTCCAGGATAACGGGCCTCCCACTCGTCGGCCTTGGCGGCCGTCTCGTCCTTGGAGCCGTCGTCCACCACAATAATCTCGATATCGGTGGCGTAATTGCTCCCCTCCAAGATGGAGGTGATGCAATGGTCCATGTCCTTGGCGGCGTTATATGAGGGAATACCGAATGTTATGACTTTATGCATGGCAGGCGATAATCTCATCCGAAAGATCGAGGGCAGAATTGGTCACGGCGTCCATATCGTAGTAACGATACTCGGCCAGACGACCCACCGGGTGGAAGTTCGTCAGGTTCTGGACGCGCTCAAGGTAGCGCTCATAGAGCTCACGGTTCTCGGGCTCCAGAATAGCGTAGTACGGCGTCTCGCCCGAGCCGGGCGTATAGGCCTTGGAGTACTCCTTCATGATGGTGGTCTTGCCGGGCAGGACCTGACCAGTCATGTTCTTGAACTCGGTGATGCGCGTATAGTCCTCGCTCGTGGTGTAGTTGACGGTGCCCACGGGCTGGAACTGGTCCATATCGAGCGTCTCGAACTTCATATCGAGCGTGCGGTACGGCAGCGCGCCCAGGTCGAGGTTGAACAGCTCGTCGAGCGGACCGGTGTAGACGATCTCGCCACCATAGACCTTGCCATCGATCTTGACGGTGGTCTCGTCGATTTCAAAGAGGTCACGGGCGTCTACGTCACAGAATACGTCGATCAGATCGTGATCGAGCATATGCTCGAACAGCGCGGTATAGCCGTCCTGCGGCATGCCCTGGAAAGGAGCCTGCGGGAAGTAGCGATCGTCATCGCCCACAAAGACGGGAACGCGGCCGGTGATCGAGGGGTCGATCTGGTCGGGCGTCTGGCCCCACTGCTTCATGGTGTAATGCAAAAAGACGTTCTCATAGACATAATCGGCGACCTCGGCAAGATCCGGGTCGTTCTTCTTGCGCAGCTCCATAATGGGCACCTTGACGTCCTTGCCAAAGGTCTCCACGAGCTTTTGGTACAGCTCCTCGCCGCGCTCATCGCCAAAGGCGAGCTTGAGGCTCGCATGGTTAAAGGGTACGGGCATGAGGGTGCCGTTGATGTTGGCGAGCACCTTGTGCTGGTAGTCCGTCCACTTGGTAAAGCGCGACAGGAAGTTATGGACGCGCTCATTAAAAGTGTGATAGATGTGCGGACCGTACTCGTGGACCAGGATTCCGGCCTCGTCAGTGCAGTCGTAGGCATTACCCGCGATGTGGCCGCGACGCTCCAAAACGGCAACACGATAGCCGATAGTTTCGGCAAGACGGCGGGCGCAAACGGCACCGGCATAACCGGCGCCGACAACGATCATGTCGTACGCACCGGCATTAAAGCCTTCAGGCAGGCCTGAGGTAATCTGCATCGATACTCCTTGTCAAAAGCCACACGCTTTTTAACTGGGCTTTTTCTCGAACATACGTCGAGACATATTTATCAGAGCGATTATAGCGCTAATGCGTCCTATAATGAGCTTGCCACACAAGGAAAGCTCAAGCACCACGGCGAACATTATTGAAAGGTAAACCCGCTAGCAGCGGGTTTATTCGTGAACAGCCGGGCGCCTGGAGCTTAGCGAAACGCTTGTAAGGAGTAACATGAGCGATTTCCTAAACCGTATGAAGTCTGCCGCCAAGGCCGACCTTAAGACGATCGTCCTGCCCGAGGGCGAAGATCCGCGCACCATCGTCGCGGCCACCAAGATCATCGAGGAGGGCCTGGCAAAGATCGTCATCCTGGGCAACCCCGACGAGATCAACGTTCCCGGCGCTACCGTCATCGACCCGCGCAATGCCGAGAAGCACGAGGAGTACGCACAGAAGTTTGCCGAGCTCCGCGCCAAGAAGGGCGTCACCATCGAGCAGGCTCGCGCCCAGGTGATGGACGCCACCTACTTTGGCACCATGATGGTCAAGATGGGCGACGCCGACGGCCTGGTCTCCGGCGCCTGCCACTCCACCGCCGACACCCTGCGCCCTGCGCTTCAGATCCTCAAGACCGCCCCGGGCACCAAGCTGGTCTCGGCCTTCTTCGTGATGTGCACCGACACCCCGCAGTTCGGCACTGACGGCACGCTGATCTTCGCCGACTGCGGCCTCAACATCAACCCGTCCTCCGACGAGCTCTCCGAGATCGCCATCGCCTCCGCTCACTCCTGGTCCACCTTCATGGGCAACGTTGAGCCGCACGTGGCCATGCTCTCCTACTCCACCATGGGCTCCGCTGGCGGCGAGGTCGCCAAGAAGGTCCAGGAGGCCGTGAAGTTCTGCAAGGAGAAGGCTCCCGAGCTCGCCATCGATGGCGACCTGCAGCTTGACGCCGCTATCGTCCCCACCGTCGCCCAGCTCAAGGCTCCCGGCTCCTCTGTCGCCGGCAAGGCCAACGTGCTCGTATTCCCCGACCTCGAGGCCGGCAACATCGGCTACAAGCTGGTCCAGCGCTTCGCCGGCGCCGACGCCTACGGCCCCATCCTGCAGGGCATCGCCAAGCCGGTCAACGACCTGTCGCGCGGCTGCTCTGCCGACGACATCGTGGGTGTCGTAGCCATCACCGCCGTCCAGGCTCAGATGGCTGAGTAGCGGACGCACTCGCCCGAAGGCCGTACGGGCTGACCCCTGAAAACGTCCTCGACCAATGAAACGCCCCCGTTCTGCTCCTTCGGAGCTACGAACGGGGGCGTTTCTGGTCTGCGGAATGTTTTCAGGGGTCAGCCCGTACGGCCTTCTACTGCTACGAAGAATTCAGGGCATCTGGAGTGGACGGCGGCTTGGCTACGAGCTGGGGCTGAGGATCTGAATGGATGGGTGCAATTGTTGGGAGCGAAGGCGTTGCGGATATGGCCACTTTGGATCTGCGAGACGTGCTGCAGATCGGCGGCTGTTCAAGCGGAAAGCGTATCCCAGTTTGAAGGCGAATTTTGGGATGCAGTTTCCCCTTGGGGCCTGTTTGGGAAACTGCGGGACGGAATTTTGCTTTATTGTGGGTCGCACTTTCCGCAACGTGCCTCAACCGGAAAGCGTGTCCCAGAATTTGCGCTCGAAATGGGATAGGGTTTCCGCCGTCCGCCTGCTAGCAAAAAGGCCTCCTGAGTCGTTGCTCTGGAGGCCTTTCGCTTACTTGCAAATGCGCGCGTTAGTTGTTCTTGGTCAGACGCTCGACGTCGTGGGCGATCATGTATTCCTCGTCGGTGGGGATGACCATGACCGTGACGGCGGAACCGGCGGCGCTGATGACCTGCGGGCCGTTACCCACGGCCTCGCGGTTCTTGTTGTTGTCGATGCGCACGCCCAGCCACTCAAAGCAGTCGCAGAAGGCCTTGCGGATCGACCAGTCGTTCTCGCCAATGCCGGCGGTAAAGGTAATGGTGTCCACGCCCGCCATGGAAGCGATCATGGAGCCGGCCTGCTGCATGGCCTTGTAGGCGAACATATCGAAGGCGAGCAGGCAGCGCTCGTCGCCCTCGGAGGCGCGCGTACGGATGTCACGGGCGTCGTTGGAGATGCCCGAGATGGCACGCAGACCAGACTGCTTGTTCATCATGTCATCGACTTCCTGGTAGCTGTAGCCGCCCTCGCGCTGCAGGTAGCACACGGTAGCCGGGTCAATGGAACCACAACGGGTGCCCATCATCAGGCCGTCGAGCGGCGTGAGGCCCATCGTGGTATCGCGGCATACACCGTCCTCGATGGCGGCAAGCGAGGCGCCGTTGCCCAAATGGCACGAGAGCAGGCGGTGGCAGCGCGAGCCCAGGATCTCCTTGGCCATCATCCACTCATAGCGGTGGCTCGTGCCGTGGGCACCGTACTTGCGCACGTGGTACTTGTCGCACACGTCCTTGGGCAGCGCGTAGGTGTAGGCGACCTCGGGCATGGTCATGTGGAACGAGGTATCGAAGACGGCCACGTTGGGCAGCTCCGGATACTTCTCGCGGCAATACTCAATCGCCGCGGCCTCGCCGTAGTTGTGCAGCGGGGCGAGCGGGGCCACCTCGAGAATCTTGGCCATGACCTCGTCGTCGACGACCGCGGAATCCTTAAAGTGCCAACCGCCTTGAACAATGCGATGGCCAATGCCATCGATCGTAAAGTCGGTCTTCTCGAGCTCCTCGAGCACGCGCGCAATGGCGCAGCGATGATCGGGAAAAGGAATCTCCTCGGTCTGCTTGGCACCACCGTTCTCGGAGTGGCCAAAGATGCCCATGTCCGAACCGATACGTTCGCAGTTGCCCTTGGCGAAAACCTCGCGGGTATCGGTATCCAAAAGCTGATATTTAAGGCTTGAGCTACCGGCGTTGACAACAAGTACGTTCATGAGACTCCTTTGCAGTGCAATACGGTCGACGCAGGCCCCTTAAGCGGCCGCATTTTAATAAGAAGTTATCACAACTTGATAAATAGCTATCACTCATATCGCCCAACGAGCGCAAAAGAGGGGCCGAACGGCGCTCGGTCGTCCAGCCCCTCCCCTCTTGCAATTACTTGCCGTTGACGATGCGCTCGACGTCAGAAGCGATCATGAACTCCTCGTCCGTGGGGATGACAAAGATTTTGACCTTGGAATCCTTGGCAGACAGGCACCAAGCGCCGTCACCACGCAGGGCGTTGCGGGCATGATCCATCTTGACGCCCATAAAGGCCAGGCGGTCGGCAACGCCGGCGCGGACCGCCGGAGCGTGCTCGCCGATGCCAGCAGTAAAGACCAGGGTGTCCATACCGCACATAGAAGTAGCCATCTCGGCAGCCTTGGCGGCAATCTTGTAGACAAACATGTCGAAGGCGAGCTGAGCATCGGGGTCACCAGCGGCGGCGAGCTCCTCGACGTTGCGGCAGTCGTTGGTCTTGCCGCCGGTCACAGCCAAAAGGCCGGACTTCTTGTTCATCATCTCGTCGACCTCGTCGAAGGTGTAGCCGCCCTCGCGCTGCAGGTAGCACACGGTGGCCGGGTCAATGGAGCCGCAGCGGGTGCCCATCATGACGCCGTCGAGCGGCGTCAAGCCCATGGTGGTGTCCATGCACTTGCCGTCCTCGATGGCGCACAGGGAAGCGCCGGAGCCGATATGGCACACGACGACCTTGCGGGCCTCGCCGTTGGTCATCTCGGCGACCTTCTTGGAGATGTAGCGGTAGCTGGTGCCGTGGGCGCCGTACTTACGGATGTGCAGCTTGTCGCAGACGTCCTTGGGCAGGGCGTAAGTCTTGGCGACCTCGGGCATGTTGAAGTGGAAAGCGGTGTCGTAGACCGTGACGTTGGGCAGGTCGGGATACTGCTCGAGGCAGTACTCGATAACGTTGGCCTCGGGGTTGTTGTGCAGCGGAGCGAGCGGAGCGACCTCGCGGATCTTGGCGAGGACATCCTCGTCGACGAGAGAGGAATCGCCAAAGTACCAACCGCCCTGAACGATACGGTGGCCAATGCCCTCGATCTTGACGCCGTTGGCCTCGAGGTCCTTCAGAACGACCTCGATGGCGACCTTGTGGTCGGGGAACTCGATGTTCTCGGTCACCTTCTTGGAGCCGTTGGCAGCGTGGGTGAAGGTACCGCCGGTAAAGCAGACGCGCTCGCAGGAGCCCTTTGCGGACACCTTGTGGGACTTGGTATCGATGACCTGATACTTAAGGGTCGAAGATCCTGCGTTGACGACCAGAACGTTCATGTGTCTCCCTACTAACAGGCGGTGTGGCGCCGCCAGGTTACATACGCTTCAATAATAAACCCAAACGCCCTCGCGCTCGGGTTTATTGCGTTGATATATAAGTTATCGGTGCCTAAATGCTCATGGCCTTTGACTTGTAAGACGAAATAGCGCGGGGATATACACCAGGGAAGTAATCCCGAGTGCAACAAGCAATACGACTCGAATGCCCGCAACGCTACTCAGCACAGAGTTGAGCAGATAGAAAAGAACGGCACCCACCGCCACCATCTGGCTTTGAACCGAAATCAGTGAACAGCGCATCGAAGAATCGGCTGCCTTTTGAAAAATTGAGTATTTAATTGGAGCAAATAACGAGTACGCAACCGTCTGCAGCACATAGAACACGGGCAGCAAATTAGCCGGAGTAAGGGGGATCAAAAACAAAGCTGTCAATACTAAGCGAATGATGCCGCAAATACGCGCAAAACGGCCCTTGTCGACATGAGCACTCACACTGGGCACAATAAGCCCCATAGAGGCCGAGGCAAGGAGCTGGACCGCAATGGTCACACCCGAAGCGACGGCATTCATTCCGCGACCCGCAAGCAGCAGTGAGAAAAAGTCATCCAGGGCGACAAAAGCAAATGCCTGAGAACAGTCCATGATGAACGCTGAACGAAGAATGCCATTACACGCAATAGCGGCACCGATCATCTTCGGGCTAATTCCACGCTCAGGTGCCCCCGCAGTGCCCCCTCTTCGCATCTCAGGAATGCAGACAACGACAACCAACGTCAACACCATTGCGATGATATCTGCCGAAAGACCAATGAGATATGCACCGACAGACGAAATGAAACCGCCCACGCAAGCGGAGATGGCATAAGAGGCATAGAAAACAAATCGCTCAACGGCATTAAGTCTTACGAGCTGGTCCCGAGAGACGCTGTCAATGTAAATCGCTTCTATGGATCCGCTCAGACATGCAACGGCAAAACCTTTGAGAGCAAACGCACCGATTAAAAGCAGAGGGGAACGGACGAGAAGCAGGGCGGCGTAGTATCCAAGCATCCCCACGACGCCAACGAGACCGCTTGTCTTTCGTCCAAACCTATCAGCAATATAGCCAGTGGGAACTTCGAGGATGAACTTACTCACTTGATATGCAATCATCATGCTGGAAATCGCCACCATCGAGAATCCGACGAATTCAAGGTAAACCGTCAGAAAATACAAAATGGTGCTGAAATTCGACAGAAAAACGAACGTCATATAAAGCAAAACCGTACGGTTTTTCATGCTCCGCCCTCCAAGAGTCAGCAATCTAAATCGAAATCTTGGAAAAGCATGAGGGCAAAGCTGTCAGCTATGTGTTGCAGGGCGTCAACATTCACTTGACGACACGAGGCCAAATGGCCTCACGAAGCGAGATGACGCAATAGGTGAAGAAATACCGTCTGGTGTCGATCGGTCCAGGCATTTTGTCGATAGCAAAAGTAGATGGGCAAGGCTACGTCATGTGAGGCTTCAATGGAGCACTCGCTCACTTCCGATCCATCCGATGCGAGAGAAGAGCCAGAAAAACTCAATATCAATCCCCCGGCTTGAAGAAACTCAGCCTGCGCCCTGTTTCCGTATTCGACATCGCGAAAGCGGAAATTAACCAGCTGGGCTTCGGGACATTGATTGATTGCATTGAGACAGGGTGACAAATTAATGGGAACAGCGAGCCTGCCGCCCAGCAACTCACGAATGGTCATAGCGTCAACAGATTGATGACCAGCTGGACATGAAAGAACCCTGAGCTCCTTTTCACCCATATATTTTGAAGAAAGGACGCTGTCCCGTGGTTCCTCAAACGAGATAGCCGCGTCCGAAATTCCAAGTATAAGTGATTCAAAGCATGTTGCCGTTGGCTGATGCCACACATCAAGATGAATCTGAGGGTGCGAGCGTTCAAACGAGTCATACCAGTTTTCGGCAAAAAGGCGCCCCCGCCCATGAAGGCAAGGGGCGTAAAGACGAAAGTGGCCGTCGGGCGAGACGCCGTCGTCCCTCGATTGAGCGTACTTTTTGAGATCGTCGACTTGTGCCAGGATCACGCGTGCACGACGCGCAAATTCTCTGCCCGCCGGAGACAAAACAGCCTCCCCCGCCGATCGGTCGAGCAAAACAATCTGATACTCAGATTCCAACTTTTTGATTGCCGACGAAACAGCCTGCGGACTCACATGAACGGCGCGAGCTGCTTTGCGCACGCCGCCATAGTTCGCTACCGCTTGAAGGTATTCGAGTTGAGAAAGCTGCATAGATTACTCCAAAGGCAGCCAAGTCGACGGGCTACGCGCCCTCAGATGAGGTTCTCGCCCAGGTTTTTGCCGCCGAGGACGTGCATGTGGAAGTGCATGACGGTCTGGCCGGCGTTGACGCCCTTGTTGGAAATGACGCGGAAACCGTCCTCCAGACCCTTGGCCTTGGCGACCTCCTGGATGGCGTGAGCCATGGCGCCCATGGTCTCGGCAGGCACGTTGTCGGCGATGTCGCTGTAGTGCTTCTTGGGGATCACGAGCGTGTGAACCGGCGCCTGGGGGTTAAGGTCGTCGAACGCGATGACCTGGTCGTCCTCATAGACAACGGTCGAGGGGATCTCGTGGTTGGCAATTTTGCAGAAGATGCAATCGCACATGGTTGGTTCCTTTCTCACAGACCAAGGTAATTATATTTGGTCGGAATGGTTAGAACGAGAGGCTGTCGTCGGTGTTGGCGGCTTCGCCGTCGGCGAGCACGTCGTTGCCGTCGACGTCCTTAAGGAGCACCGAGACCTTCTGCTCGGCATCGGACAGGCGGGTGCGCAGGCTCTTGAGGAGCTCGACGCCGCGGGTGTAGCTCTCGAGCGACTCCTCGAGCTCCATATCGCCCGACTCCAGGCTGCGGATGATGAGCTCCAGCTCCTGCGAGGCCTGCTTGAACGTAAGCTGCTCGACCGGGGTCTTCTCTGCCATATCTGTTTCCTTTCCTAAGGGTCTATCACTGTGAAACGCGGTCTACTCGACCGCGTTGACGGTTGCCGACACGTTACCGTCCGCCATGCGCACGCGGATGGCGTCGCCCGGCTTAAAGGTCTGGGCGCTCGTAGCCACACCATCATCGCTGTACGCGATGGAATAGCCGCGGGCAAGTACCTTAAGCGGCGACAGGGCATCGAGCGAGGCTGCCGCACGGCCAAGGTCGGACGCCGGCCTGCTGAGCATCGTACGTCCCTGATGCTCCAGACGGGAGCTTGCGAGCATGAGCGCATGGCGCTTGCCATCGAGCCCCGAGGTGCTTGCGACCAAGCGCTCGGGCAGACGCTCGAAGTTGGAGCGGAAGGCCCCAACCGAGCGCGTTATGGCGCCGGACAGACGATCGGCCGTCAAGGCAAGCTCCGATTCGCGGCGCTCGACCATAAACGTTGGGTCGTTGAGGCACGGGCGGTACGCGGCTGCATCGAGCGCATCGCCCAGACGGGCCGTATAGGTATCCCAGGCGCGGCGACCACGCTGATCGAGCATCTCCAGGTCGACCTGGGCCGACCCAATCATCGAAGCCATCGCGGCGCCCAGACGCTGATGACGTGCCTCGAGCACGTCGGCCAACTCCGTCATAGCCGGCGCCACCGATTCGGCCGCCGCCGTTGGCGTGGAGGCGCGACGGTCGCTCACCATGTCGCAGATCGAGGTATCGGGCTCATGGCCAATGCCCGTCACCACGGGCACGGGACAGGCCGCCACCGCACGGGCAAGCTCCTCGTCGTTAAAGGTCATGAGGTCCTCGAAGGAGCCACCGCCGCGCACCAGCAAGATGCAATCGGGCGCCGGTGTAATGGAAGCGGCCCGGCGCAGGCCCTCGATGAGCTCCGCCGGCGCGCCTTCGCCTTGCACCTTGGCCCCCACGCAAACGAGCTCGACGAGCGGGTTGCGACGACGCAATGTACGCTTGACGTCGTCGATTACGGCACCCGAAAGCGAGGTGACGACCGCCACGCGGGAGCAGAACACCGGGATGCGGCGCTTGCGCGCTTCGTCCATCAGGCCCTCGCGGCGTAGCTTTTCGGCCAGTTGCGCCACTTGTTGACGCAGCAGACCCTCCCCCGCTAACGAGAACGAGCGGGCGACGAAGCTCATACGACCCGTAGGCTTGTAGAGATTGAAGCCGCCCTTAAAGCTTACCTGCATGCCGTCGCGCAAGTCGAAGGTGCGCTTAAGGTAGGCGCCCTTCCAGATGATGCAGTCGACGGCGGCCGAGTCGTCCTTGATCTGAAAGTAGCAGTGGCCGCTTCGGGCGTTGGGACCACGGAAACCCGTGACCTCGCCCAAAACGCTCAGCTGCGGAATGGCATCGAGCGCGCCGGCGGCGATCTCCACCGCCTGGCTCACGCTGAGCTCCTTGCGCCCCTGCTCGTCCGATCCATCGAACTCGGCGGAAACGGCATTGCCGGTTAGATTCCAGCCAGCCACGCAGCCTCCTTTCGTCATCGTGCACAGAGGCTTCGGCCCTGCGCAAATTCAAGTCCAACACATAGTACAGCGCCGCGGGGACACAAATCACCGCGGCGCCCAGCGACCCAATTTGTTATCGGTTGGAGTTTCTGTTGTAGCGAGCCATCAGATAGAGCAGCTGAATAATCGAGGTGAGCGCCGCAGTCACGTAGGTGAGCGCGGCGGCCGTCAGCACCTTCTTGGCACCGTTGACCTGCTTGGAGCTCATACCCGACTGCTCGATATACGCCACGGCGCGGCGACTGGCATCAATCTCAACCGGCAGCGTAACCAGTTGGAACAACACGCTAAACGAGAAGAAGACCAGCGCGAGGGTCGTGAGCCCCGCGATGTTCATGAACAGGCCCATGAGCAGCACGATCGTCCAGGTGTTCTGGGTAAAGTTGACGACGGGGACCAAAGCGGTGCGTACCTTCATCATGGCATAGCCGCTTTGACGCTGGGCGGCATGGCCTGCCTCGTGGCAGGCGACGGCAACGCTTGCGACCGAGCCGCCAGAACGGTTGGCATCTGACAGATATAGGTTGTTGTCCTGCGGGTTGTAATGGTCGGTGAGCTCGCCAGCGACACCCTTGATACCCACGGCGTTGCAGCCGTTGGCGTCGAGCATGCGGCGAGCGACCGTGGCGCCCGTGTCGCCGTCCGAGCGAACCTTGGACCAGGTTTTGTACGTCGAGTTGATATAGTTCTGTGCGGCAAGGCCAAGCACCGTGCAGACAAGAACAACCAGCAGGTACAGCGGGTCGATGCCAAAGCCGTATCCATAGTAATAAGGCATGCGAATTCCTCCGAATCGAGTTACACGTTGGAGGCATTTTACCCATTCGACTGACCAGCAAATCAACATCAATGTTTTGGCAATGTCAGCGAAAACGGCCGAGAGCGAGCAAGGTGACGTGAAAGAGAAGCGACGCGTACTTTGGTACGCGAGCGACGATTGAACGTCAGATTGCCGCTCTCGGCCGTTTGCAGCGTCGAGCTGTTACGCGGTTTGGTAAAACCGCGTAACCATATGACTACAAAAGCTCGATTTTGCCGTCCTTCACCGTCAACCCCATATTGCCCGAGAGCAAATCGTCCAGGCGCGAGCCCACGAGCTCAAAGCGCCAGCCTTCGCGCAGGGGGCTCTGCCCGGGGTGCTCAATATAGTCGGCCAGGTCATCGCGCGAGGCAATGACCGAGGTCGCCACACCCGAGCGCTCGGCAACCAGGCGAATGAGCGCATACATAAGGTCGGTCACGCTCTCCAGCTCCGGCGAAATCTGGTGATGCCCGCGCACCAAGAGCGGCAGGCGATCGTGCGGACAGCTCGCACCGCGCTTGATGGCCATCAACGCGCCGTCCACGTCGCGCTCCCCCAGCTGGTCGGTACCGCGGATGCTGCGGAACTCCTCAACGCGCACGGGATTGCGCTTGACGAGCGCCAGCAGCGTATCGTCGGACATGACCCACTTGCGCGGGATGTTGCGGCGCTCGGCGCGATCCTCGCGCCAAGCGGCAAGCTCGCGAGCAATGCCCAGTTGATGGCGGCTGCAGGAGTTGATGCGCTTGACCTTGCGGAATGCCTCGTGACGATCGGCACGGTAGTGCGACTCGTCGGCCAGAGGACGCAACTCGTCGAGCACCCAATCCACACGGCCCAGCTCGCGCAGGCGGCTCATCATCTCGGCATAGGCAACGATCAGATACTTGACGTCATCGATCGCGTACTCAATCTGCTTATCGGTCAGCGGGCGGCGCGACCAGTCGGTCAGCGACTCGGTCTTGGGCAACGAAACGCCGCAAAATGTCTGCACGAGCGCGCCGTAGGAAATCTGCTGGCGCTCGCCCAAAAAGGCGGCGGCGACCTGCGTGTCAAAAATCGGACGCGGCAGCGCGCCCACGGTGTGGAGCATGACCTCCATATCCTGCGAGCAGGCGTGGAAGACCTTAGTCACGCTCTCGTCGGCCATAAGCTCGGCCAGCGGCGATAGGTCGTCGATCACCAGGGGATCGACCGCGACACTCTCGGCAGGGGTGGCAATCTGAACCAGGCACAGGCGCGGATGGAATGTGCGCTCGCGCAAAAACTCGGTATCGACGGCAATCGCGTCAAACTCACGGGCGCGCTGGCAAAAGTCGAGCAGAGCCTGATGTGTGGAAATGTACATATCAACCCATCGAATAAGGTTAGGCCCGAAAAACACGGGTAGGATAACGGCATTGCCCTACAACTATACTCGGTTAGTCACAGAACGGGAACGTAAGCATGCGCTGCCTTATCATCCACAACCCGGCATCGGGCCCCAGCTCAGATGAGATCTACGCGTTCACGCACGCCCTCGCGCAGGGCGGCGACGAGGTCGTGATGCGTTTTATCGGCGATGGCATGGAACCCGAGGACGCCGTGGCGGACGTGCGCGAGTTTGATCGCGTGGTGATTTCGGGCGGCGACGGCACCGTCTCCAACGTGCTCGACCAAATGCGCGGATGCGGCGTCCCCACGCTCGTCTTCCCCTCCGGTACGGCCTGCCTGTTCTTCAATAACATCGGTAATGCCCCCGAGGCAGCGGCACTTGCCAAGGCCTGCCGCGCCGGTCGTACGGTCAAAGTGGACATGGGCGAGCTCTTTTGGCTCGACGAGAACGGCAACGAGAAGCGCCACGGCTTTATCATCATCGCCGGCTCGGGCTTCGACGCCGAGATCATGATGAAGGCCGCCCCCACCAAAAACGACATCGGCGAGATCGCCTACTTCCTCTCCGCGCTCGCCACGCCCAACCCCACGGTGGCGCACTTTACCATCGAGCATGACGGCATTGTCGAGGAGCTCGATGGCATCTGCTGCATGGCCGGCAACACCTCGGTCATCCAAAACGACATCAACCTGTTCCCCGATTGCCGCATGAACGACGGCATGGTCGACATCGCGGTCATCGAGCCCGTAAAAACCGTGCAGCTGCTCCCGACCGTGATCACCGCCGCGCTCGACCCCGCCGGCAAGGTGCTCGGTCGTCCGCAGTTTAAGATCATCCAGACCAAAGAAGCCAAGATTACCTGCACCCCGTCGCTGGGCATGCAGTTCGATGGCGAGATTATCTCCAGCAATTCGGGCGTCTTTGGAGCCCGCGCGCTTCCGCAATGCCTCGACCTCATCGTCGACGAATTCTCACCGCTCGGAAAATAGGAGGACCCCATGAACGACAATCCCCTGATCGGCTTTATTGTCATCGTCTTGGCCATGCTCGTCGGTTACGCCATCAACGTGATTCACCGCCGAAAGAAGTAAATCCACATTGGTATGATATTCATCCAGTTATCGACTCTCCCGCTGTTTATGCAAATCCTAAACAGCGGGAGAGTTTTCTTTTTGAGCGCCGTCTAATGCTTTATTCAGCTACAGTAAATGCAGGGTGCCTTTATTTAACTAAAGCTATAAAATGAGTATTATTATCCGTTCATCGTATATTTCTTCACGCTCATCGAGTAAAAGCTGTTGTCGAATGAATACTCTTTACACTTCCTTTAGGCTAGTAGATGTATTTATTAGCTGAAACTCCGTACGGTTTCGCGGGGTTTCAACAGTTGGGAGGGATTATGAGGTTTACTCATCCTGTCAACACGCTCAAGAAGCTCGGCTGCGGCCTTGCGTTTGGAGCAGCGGCCATCATGGCCATGCCGACTTCGGCGCTCGCCTGCACCCAGATCTACATGGGCAGCAAGCTCACGGCCGACGGCAACACGTACTACGGCCGTTCCGAGGACTTCGGTCCGCGCTACGTCAAGTACTTTGGCATTGAGCCCGCACACAAGGACGGCAACGAGTACACCTCGGTCGAGTCCGGTTTTGAGTACAAGTCCAAGGGCGCAACCTACCGCTACACCTTCGTTCGCGACAACCCCTCGCAGTGGGAAGATCGCTACGACGCATATTCCGAGGCAGGCATCAACGAGAAGGGCGTCTCCTGCTCTGCCACGTTGAGCACCTCCTATAACGAGAAGGCCGAAGAGGCCGACCCCATCACCGAGGAGACTGGCATTGGCGAATACAACTACGCCAGCGTCATTCTGGGCGAGAGCGCCACGGCCCGCGAGGGTGTCGAGCTCCTCGGCAGCCTGATTGACGAGCAGGGCGTCTGCTCCAACGACCAGATCATCATTGCCGACAACAACGAGACCTGGTTGTTTGCAGCGCTTTCCGGCCATCAGTGGATCGCCATGAGGCTCACTGACGATATCGCCTCGCTCAACCCCAACATCGGCAACCTCACCTATGACGTCGACCTCGACGACACCGAGAACTGCCTCCACTCCGAGGGCATCGAGTCTATGCCTAAGGAGAAGGGCTTTGCCGAGTACACCGACGGCAAGTTCGACGTCGCCAAGACCTACGGCGAGGAGATTGGCGAGGCCGGCATGCACCAGTGGTCGCGCTATATCCAGGGCCGCGATTACTTCATGGCTCCGCTTGCCGAGGGCACCGACTACGAGATCGTCAAGGACGAGCGCGAAGACGCTCGCGCGACGACCGGCGCCCTGGTCCACGAAATGCAGCCGCTGTTCTTCCAGCCCGGCAAGTCCGACTGGAACACCTTTGAGATGATTCGTTCCTTCGCCGCTCGCGGCGAGAATGTCGCCGGCCTCAACGCCAACACCGACGGCGCCTATGCCATCGGCTCCAACCGCAACACCGAAATCCACACCTTCCAGATCCGTCACGGCATGGACCCCGAGATCGCGACCATCCAGTGGGAGATGCTCTCCAACGCCGAGTTCTCCGTCGCTATCCCCCTCTATTCCGCACTGCTCACCGAGGTCAGCCCCTACTTCAGCGATCAGGATGTCTCCTTCGATCACTGCGAAGAGGAAGACGTCGTGAACAACGAGGAGCCCAAGAACTCCATCAACTACGTCCTCATGGACATCAACACGCTCGCCTATGAGAACCGCGACCACTGCGCCACCGGCGTCCGCGCCTATCTCGACGCCCTGCAGAAGGAACTCATCGAGCAGAACCTGACCGTCGACGAGGCCATGCAGGCCGAAGAAGGCACCGAAGCCCGCACCGCCCTGGCCAACAAGGCCGGCAAGGCTGCAACCAAGAACACCTATGTTAAGTGCAAGGCCATGCTCGAGGAGATGCGCGACTACCTCCAGGAGGGCGATTTCTCCGAGGAGTTCGTCCCGAGTGACTACGATGCTGACAACGACTGCCTGGTCGAGTCCATCACCTACGCCGACGAGGCCCTTTCCGATGAGGACGTGGCCGAGCCCGAGGCCGAAGAGGAAGAGGTCACCGAGGAGAAGTCCGAGGGCAACAACATGGCCGCCATGGCCGTTGGCGCCGTCGTCATCATCGGTGTCTGCGCCTACGTGATCTATCGTCGCAAGAAGGCCTAAGGCCCTCATGTCTTAGCTGAGCGGACAAGGCAGCCATGGCAGCCTCGCCCGCTTAGCCCGCTCTTTTGACCGACGGGAAACCCGCCTGAAATCTTTTTAAAAAAGATTTCCCCGCACACACTTCGCTGTGCTATAGTGCAGCGCAACAGCAACTAGGTGCGACCGCGCCACGGCATCACGAAAGGAGCCACCAACATGAAGAACACGATGAAATCTCTCAACAACTGGTGGTGGCGTGATGCGAATACGATCGGTCGACAGTGAGTCCCTCACGCCTGTTTTTGCGCTCTAGGTGATTGGAAGGCCTCCGGTTTCGACCGGGGGCCTTTTTCTATCTCGAGCCCAATCGCATTCGCATCACGCGCCTCCGCTTTTCTCTTGCAATCCCCTTCCGAAAGGATTTTCACCATGTCTCAGAACACCACCGCCACCCAGCCCCGCACCGTCCAGACCGCCGACCGCGGCAAACTCGATGTCCGCGCCCTCGTCCTGCTCGCCATCCTGCTCGCCGCCGGCTTCATCCTCAACTTCACCGTCGGCAAGGCAATCTCGGGCATCTCGGGCGGCATGATCAGCCCCGAGTTCATCATCTCGGCCTTCTGCCTCACCATCCTGGTCGTTCGCCCCAACATCGGCCAGGCGCTCGTCATTGGCCTCATCTCGGCTGCCGTAATCCAGATCACCACCACTTCGCCGTTCGTCGATTTTGCCGCCGAGGGCATCGCCGCCATGCTCATGGCCGGCATCGTCAACGCCGCCGGCAAGAACGGTCAGGTCAAGCCCGCCATCGCCATTGTCGCAACCTTCCTGACCACCTTTGTCTCCGGCGTTATCTTCATGGTCATCAAGATGGCCATGCTCGGCGTGGTAGGCGAGCTCGCCGCCGCCATGCTGCCCGTCGTCGCCATGACCGCCGTCTTTAACGCCATTCTGGTCGGCGCTCTCTACCTGCCCATTCAGAAGGCCCTGAAGCTCAACTAACCCACAGTGCCCCATCGGTAAAGACTGTCCCAAACAACTAGCTCTTGGGGACGTTCTTAAACGACTAGTCATTAAAGAACGTCCCTGATGACTATGAAAGGTATCCATGGAAACGATCATCAACGTCGACGATGTCTCGTTCTCCTATGGCACGCAGACCGAGCAGGCGCTCAGCCACATCTCACTCGGCGTGAACAAGGGAGATTTCATCGGCATCATCGGGCCCTCGGGCGCCGGCAAGTCCACGCTTGCCGCCTGCCTGTCGGGCGCCGTACCCCACCACTACACCGGCACGTTCTTTGGGTCCGTCATGGTTGACGGCCACGACACCTGCGAAGCCTCGCTCACCGACGTATCGCAAATCGTCGGCAGTGTGCTGCAGGATATCGACACGCAGATGGTCGCTTCGGTCGTCGAGGACGAGATGCTCTTTGGCCTCGAGAACTTTGGCGTCCCCCATGACCAGATCGAGCAGCGCGTGAGCGAAACGCTCGAGACCGTCGGCATCAGCGACCTGCGCGACCGCGAGATCGCCACCCTCTCGGGCGGACAGAAGCAAAAGATAGCCATCGCCGCCATCCTCGCCATGCGTCCGCGCGTCTTGGTTCTCGACGAGCCCACCGCGGCACTCGACCCTGCCAGCTCCACGCTGGTCTTCGAGACGCTGCGTGAGGCAAACCGCGCACTTGGAATCACCATCGTCGTCGTTGAGCAAAAGGTCGCCCTGCTCTCGGAGTACTGCAACCGCGTGCTCGTGCTCAACCATGGCGAAATCGCGCTGCAGGGCGAACCACACGAGGTCTTCGCGCATACCGACGAGCTCCGTGCCATCGGCGTCGACTGCCCTCGCGTCACGCGTATCTTCAATAGCCTCGAGGCCGATGGCCTGGTAAGCGGTACCCCTTGCTTGGATGTCGATGAGGCCGAGCGCCTGATTTCGGGCATCGTCGACCCCGCACGCGCGGCCAGCGAAGCCCAGGCGCCCGCCGGCTCACCGCACGCACCGTCGTTGCGCCCGCACGCCAAGGACGCCGAGCCCGTGCTCACCTTCGATCACGTTGAGTTTGCCTATCCCAATGGCGGCGCCGCCGTCCACGACCTCAACCTGACCCTCTATCCCGGCGAGCTCGTGGGCATCGTCGGCCAAAACGGCGCCGGCAAGACCACGCTCACCAAGCTGCTCACAGGCCTGCTTAAGCCCGCCTCGGGCAGCGTGCGTGTCACGGGACTGGATACCGCAGCCGTTCCCACAAGCCGCATCGCCCGCGAAGTCGCAACCCTCTTCCAAAACCCCGACCGCCAGATCTGCAAGGACACCGTGCTCGACGAGGTCGCCTTTGGCCTGGAGCTTGCCAGCATCGACCGTGCCGAGTCGCTGCGTCGCGCCCAGCTCGTCGTCGACCGCTTTGGCTTGCCGGCCGACGAGGCGCCCTTCTCGCTCTCGCGCGGTCAGCGCCAGATGGTGGCACTCGCCTCCGTCGTGGTCGTAGAGCCCAAAATCGTGGTGCTCGACGAGCCCACGAGCGGCCTTGACTACCGCGAATGCATGACCGTCATGGAAACCGTTCGCACCATGGCCGAGCGCGGCTGCGCCGTTATCATGGTCTGCCACGATATGGAAGTTGTTTCCGACTTTGCCGAGCGCATTGTGGTAATGGCCGACGGTCGCATCCTCGACCGCGGCCGCACGCACGAGCTATTCTCGAACATCGATCTCATGCGGCGTGCCTACGTGGAGCCTCCCCAGGTTATTGAACTCTCGCGCCGTCTGGCATCTTCCGTCTCGCCCGCTTTTGCGCAGGTGAGCGAGGTCACCGATGTCGTTCGCATTACCAAGGAGATGGTCCGCCGTGGTTAACGTCATCGACTACATGCCGGGCGATACGCTGCTGCATCGCCTGAACCCCGTCGTCAAACTGGGCCTCGCCGCCGCCATCATCGTCGGCATCTTCTTGTCCGACACCTACGTGGCGCTGCTGGGCTTTTTGGTGCTCACCCTTGCGCTGGGCGCCTATGCCGGTGTCGTCGACCGTCTGTTCTCGCTGCTCAAGTTGCTGATTCCGCTCGCGCTTATCATGCTGGTGCTCCAGCTGGCCTTTATGCGCGATGGCAACGTTGTGTGGGGCTTTATCACCGACACGGGCCTCATCACAGGATCGAAGGCCTGTCTGCGCCTGCTGGGTGTGGCGTTACCGCTCATCCTCATGCTCATGGTGACCAAGCTCAACGACCTCGCCAACGCCTGCGTCGAGGTGCTGCACGTGCCGTATCGCTATGCCTTCACCTTTACCACGGCGCTACGCTTTGTGCCGGTGTTTGGTCAGGAGATGAACGCCATCATGGAAGCGCAGACCGCACGCGGCGTCGAGTACGACACCAAGAACCCCATCAAGAAGCTTAAGCTCATGCTGCCACTGTGCGTGCCACTGCTCATCTCGAGCGTGGGCAAGACCGATGCCACAGCCTTGGCGGCAGAACAGCGCGGCTTCTATCTGCGTACACGCGCCAGCTCGTACAAGCGCTACCCCATCAAGGTCCTGGACATCGCCGTGCTCATCGTCAGCATCGCCCTCATCGCCATCGGCTTCCTGTTCTAGTTCGCCACCGGCAGCAACCGCCCAACGCAAAAGGCCTCGGCTCGCACCAAACGAGCCGAGGCCTTTACTGTTTCACCAGATAAAACCTACCAAAATTAACCTGTCCCTTTTTGACAGGTCGGAAGCTAGAGGCGGTAGGGGGCGCCGCTGCGGATGATGGATTCGCGCACCAGGACATCCATGGCATCGAGGGTGATCTCGGGCATCTCTCGATACTTCTGCAGCACCGATAGCTCGGTGCAGGCCAGAATGACACGGTCGCAGCCGCTACGGGCGAACTCCCACATCACGCGGTCGAACTTATCCATATCGGGCTCACGTCCGGCTTTCACATCATCGTAGATAAGCGACATCACATCGTTCTGACGTTTCTCGCTGGGATAGACGACCTCAACACCCGCAGCCTCGCATTCGCGGCCGTAGACGCCCGCGCCCACGGTTCCGTCGGTGCCCATAATGCCAATCTTGTGCACCGGCTCGGCCGGCATACTCAGGTTGGGGTCGAACTCGCACTCCCCCATCACCGCACCCGCAAGGGCATAGCGCACCGACTCACGCGGCATGTGGATAATCGGCACCTTCGTAAACGACTGGATCTGGTCGTAGAAGTAGTGTGACGTGTTGCAGGGAATGGCAATGTGCGCACAGCCCAGCGACTCGAGTGCCTGGGCACACTCTTTCATGGTCGCCAGCAGCTTGGCGTGCTCGCCAGTCTTAATGGCCAGCGTGCGGTCGGGCATGGTCGACTTGGAGAGCACCACCATGTCGATATGATCCTGATCGCAGGCAGCAGCCGTATGACGCACTACCTGGTCGTAGTAATACGACGTGGCCTCGGCGCCCATGCCGCCGATAACTCCCAGCTTTTCCATCGCCGCCTCCTTGGTGACGCTTGCGCAATTGCGCGTATCATACCCGCGCCCGCCCGATGTAAACCGGACGGGCGCCGCACTCATCTACTTGTAATACGTCTTGAACAGCTTAAAGTGGCGCAGCTTGGTGTGCCACATGCGCAGCCAGCGGTTAAAGACAAAGTCGCCCTTCATAAACGAAGGGTCGGCGCCCTTGCCTTCCTTGTCCAGGCGATGCACCTTAGCGCGCAGCTCGGGATCCTTGACGTACTTGTCGACGACGCCCATGGGGACGACCATCCACAGCGCCTCGTCCTGCGCCGTCACAAACTCCGGCTCAAACGGGCGGTTGAACACATACTCGTCCACCACATACTTGGCAACGTTAAAGCCGCTGTTAGTGACGTAGTAGTTGCTGCGACCTTGGCGCGTGTTGAAATCGAAGAACTTAAACGAGCCGTCGCGCTCGTCGTACTTAACGTCAAAGTTGGAATAGCCCACAAAGTGAAGGTCCTCGAGCAACTTGCGCACGCCGCCCATGAGCTCGTCATTGGGCTCGGTGATGATACAGGCGTGGTTGCCGACACCGTGAGGCTGATGCTCCTCGAGCAGCACGTGACCCAGGCACATCATGCGCACCTTGCCGTTGCGGTCGGAATAACTGGTGAGCACGCGCATGCACTCGTCATTGCCGGGCACGCGATCCTGCAAGATCAGGTCGTCGGTGTAGCCGCTGGCATACGAGTCGCGAATGACCTGTTCCAGCTCGGCACGGTCGGCAATCTCATAGGCCTTTTTCTGGCCCTCGAACTCGTGCTGCCACCACATGATGCCGTCAGAAGGCTTCAGGATCATCGGGTAGGGGAAGTCAATCTGGTCGAGCACTTCGGCAGGTGCCTCGCCTTGGGCGTTCAGCATCGCCATGGTGAAGGTAAAGGTATGCGGATAGGGCACGCCGTGCTTCTCGCACAGCTCGTAGAAGATCTCCTTCTTCTGACATTGCTCAAGCATGCTATAGGGAGCGTAAGGCGCGACGATGTTATCCGCCAACTCATGGGCATCCTTGGCCTGAGCCACGAGGGCAACATAGTTATCGCCACAGCCCACAAGGACAATCGTCTTATCGGCATGCGCTTGGGCAATGCCGTTGACGGTCCTGAGCATCACAGGCATGGTATCGATATCCACGCTGGGCGTGTAGTCGATAATCTGGCTACGGTACGCGGGACCCGTCTGGTACTTGCCAAAGACCAGGCTCTTGACCTGGTACTCCTCGTAGAAGGCGCGCGCCACCGAATAGGCGTTGATGTCGCCACCGAGCAGCACGGGAATGAACTCGCGCTCTGTAAACTGCAATGCCATGGAAACTTCCTATCATGAACTGCCCACACAACGGGCGGTCTTTGCGCAACTGATTTATTCTAGCGTGCCGAGCCGCTGGTGCCCAAAGCTCCACCGTATCTATGGCAATCGACGTGATCGTCCAGCATAAAGCCGCACTCACCGCGATGGGGCCTTGTAGCTGCAAACCCCCTGTTGAGATAGCTTTCACGGCCGAAAGCCCGTCCGCAAACAGGCCCCAGTAACGTTAAAGTTGAACTCTATGGTTTCTCAACAATTCATCATAACTGCAGGTCAAAGCCAAAGCCTCAAGTTCAACTTGACCCTTTGGAACCTTTAAGGTTCAAGTTGAGGTCGAAAGCAGTAGTAGAATACCGTTCGAACCATAACCTACGATTGATTGCAGAGGGACTGGATGCAGCATTCGAATCATCGCACCGCAGCGCTCATTGCGTCGAAGCCGGCTCGTATCATCACGAGCGCCGCGCTCGCCGTTGCGCTGACGGCCACGCCGATGCTCTCCCCCGTTGCGGCGTATGCCGCCTCGCAGGCAACGCAGGACCAGCTTTCCGCAGCCCAGCAGAAGATCGAAGCCGCCACGAGTGCCTACAACGACGCCCGCACCAAACTCGATGACCTGCAAAAGCAGATTGACTCCAACGAGGCAAGCATCGAGGAAATCGAGGCTAAGCTTCCCGAGCAGCAGGCCAAGGCAAGCTCCGCCATGCGCGATCTGTACAAGTATCAGAAGGGCACCAATCCTATCGTGAGCTTCCTGGTCAACGCGCAGAGCCTGGGTGAGTTCATCACGACCTGCAAATACACCAACCAGATCACGAGCTCGAGCGTCGACGAGATCGAAGAGCTCAATAATATGCAAACCGAACTCGAGCAGAACAAGGCCGAGCTCCAGCAGGCCAAGTCACAGCTTGAGGCAGAGCAGAAAAACGCCGAGGATGCGCTGGCGCAGGCCCAGCAGCTCCGCAGCGAGGCACAGGCAAAAGCCGAGCAGGAAAATGCCGCCGAGCTTGCCAAGCTTGAGGCCGATAAGGCCGCTGCCGCCGAGAAGCTCTCGGGCGAGGGCGTAAGCGGCGGCAATTCCAGCAGCCAGGCCACCAACACCAACACCACCATAGACACCACGGTGAACAACTCCAATACCGGTAGCTCCGATTACGATTCGTTCATTAATGAGTGGACGAGCCGCATCGATAATTATCTTGCCGGCTCCCCCATGGCAGGCCAGGGCTATAACTTTGCCGTCGCCGCCTGGAATACCGGTGTCGACCCCCGTTGGTCCCCCGCCATCGCCTGTATCGAGAGCACCAAGGGTGCTTATTGCGCCAATTCTTACAACGCCTGGGGCTGGAGCGCCCGTGGCGGCGGCTGGCGCAGCTTTGGCAGCTGGAGCGAGGGCATCTCCGCTCACGTTGCCTATCTGGGTGCCAACTACGGCTCCACCCTTACCCCGGCAGCGGCCAAAAAGTACTGCCCGCCCACGTGGCAGGACTGGTATAACAAAGTCGCCGCTCAGATGAACCGCATCTAAGTGCAACTGCAAAGGGGCCCCAAACGGGACCCCTTTTCTTTGGCCTTGCTAGACCAGAATTGGCATGCAGGCATAAGTGAGTGTTGGAAAAGTCGCTTGAGACTGAAACCCCTTCCGAAGGCAAGGTGATCCCACCACAACGTTATGGCGCGAGTGTGTCAACGGGAGCAACGATGATGCCATCGGGCGTTGTATGAACCGGCATGCCGAACCCAATGATGATGAGTTTTGCCACAGGCGGCTTCTCGCCACGCTCGACCAGCTTTCGCTCCAGCCGAAGCAGATTTGCAGATGCCTCGGGGATTTGAGGGCTTCCAAGCTTCACCTCCACGGCAATCCAAGTTCCATCGCGCCTGTGGATAACTGCGTCAACCTCGAGATCGTCGGCATCGTGGTAATGGGACACCAACGAGTCAGTTGCGGCGGCGTAAACCTTGAGGTCATGCAGGACGAGGGATTCGAAAAGCAACCCCAGTGTCTTCGGGTCAGATGCCAACGACTCCGGATTTGCTCCGAGCAGCGCAACGGCAAGCGAAGGATCGGCGAGATGCCTCTTCGCCCCCTGCCGCAGCTTCACCGGAGACCTGAGCGCTGGATGCCAAGCGGGGATATCGTCGATGATATTGATTCGTCTCAGGGCGTCCATGTATCTGGAGACCGAGTTCTTCGAAACGCCGGTACCGATATCTTTGTCAATAGACTTTGAGCCAGCAAGCGTCGACTCATTCCGCGCTAGCGATGCCAAAAGAGACCTGACCTTGACCGGATCGCGCTTAACGCCATCGGTTCTAGAAACATCCGATTCGCATACGCCATCAACATAGGCAGCGGCTATCTGCATGGCATCGTCAGTCGTTTTCCCCATCGCCTGAGGCCAACCGCCACGACACAACAAATCGGCGATTCCGGCGATGCCGGAGATTGACCCGACAGCCTGCTTGGCAGGGTAACCGGAAAGAAGCGTTCCGATCGAAACCGCGCCAGAAGAAACGCCAAGCTCGAACATCGTCATGGTGTCCATTCGCAACCTAGCTATTCGCCCAACGCCGCTATGCATCGGCTGCATCGAATCCCGAGGCGTTGCCGAACCCGTAAGAATAAACTGACCGGATTCTCCCCTCCTTGCATCGCACTCGAAACGCACGGCATCCCACAGCTTCGGCTCTTCCTGCCATTCATCGATGAGCCTGGGAGATCGCCCTGCTAATGCTTGCGCCGGATCGATCCGTGCCAGCTGGAGAGCGGAAAAATTTCCAGCCGGATCGGAAAGAGACAAGGATGAATTAGCAAAACGACTAGCCGAAGTGGTCTTTCCGCACCACTTTGGACCCTGAATGAGGACCGCACCGAAGATATTGAGATTACGGCTGATTGCCTTATCGATGCATCTATCTACATACCTATCCACACAGCCTCCTTCTTGACTTACCCATATTAGGTATTTTACCAGCTGCATGGTGACGATTGACGGAAATTTGTGGTGAGGATTGACGGCGAATTATGGTGACAGTTGACGGAATTCTGTGGTGACAATTGACGGCGCTTCGAAGCACGGAGCAATTTAACCGTCACAACACCTATGGCGATGGGCACTCGCCCCGCCCACGAGGCAGGACTGGTACAACAAGGTTGCAACCAGATGAACCGCATTTAAGCGCTACTGCAAAGGGCCCCAATCGGAGCCCTTTGCAGTAGCGGTACATTGCATTAAGCGACTATGCCGGTTGCGTTGCCGACGGCAATAATCACGATCATGATGACGCACATAATTCCCAGCGCCTTAAGCCACAGCGTGACAAACCCACGGTCCCGATAACGATCAAGCACGGGAAAGCGGCGCCGAAGCCTGCGGCGGTCGAGCATGCCAAACGAGATGAGCACCACCATGCCATCGACCATAAGAAAATACTCAAGGGCCAAAAACCACGTTGGATAGCTGCGGTTGGCTCCCGTGGGCTGGAATACGGCAAAATGGCTTCCGACCAGTAGCAGCAAGGTTGCCGCATAGATCATGCCGTTCCATATACGCCCAATGGGTTCCGGGATCCGTGAAAGCAGGCTCTTGCGGCGAGGAGTCACCGAAGAGACTTCCTTGGGCCGCCGCCCGAAAGACGGCGCCATTTGCGGAGCAGCCTGCGCCATTGAAGGCGCCGTCGTGCTATTCGAGCCAGGCTCAGGCAGACACAGCCCGTATGCCGCGCGCGCAGCGTGTCCGAGCGCCTCGGCACTTGCAAAGCGCTTGGCCGGATCGAGCGCCATGGCCATGCAAATGACATCAGCCAGCGCCGCGGGGACGTCGCACGCCTCGCATTGCTCGCGCATATTCTGACCCGGCTTAGGGTCAGCCCCCGTCAGACAAAAGAACAGAAGCGCGCCGAGCGCATAGACATCGCTGCGCACGCTCGTCTGCCCAAAACCATATTGCTCGGGTGGCGCATAGGGTCGCGTTCCAAACTTAACTGTGTCGGCATCGGCCCCGTCACGCCACACCCGCGCAATCCCCAAATCGATAATCACCAGCGACGAGAAGGTCATGCCAGCATCGGCCGCATACCTCACGCCCGATACGATGATGTTCGAGGGTTTAAGGTCGCGGTGGATTACCGGTACCCCCGGCTCCCCCGCAGCCGCAAAACCAGCATGCAGCTCGCCCACCGCTTCACACAGAACGGGATACAGCCCGCGGGCATAATCGGGCGTCGCCCCCAAGCGCCCCACCAACGCCTCGAGTGTCTCGCCTTCGACATACTCCATCACCACGTCAAGCTCGTCGCCCACACGGCGGCAATCGACGATTCGTGGCAAGTGCTCAAAACGACGACCGGCGCGCTGGGCCGCAAACAGGCGCTCATAAGCTCCGCCAATCTGCACCGAAGCATCGATGCGCTTGCGGACAAAGGGGCCAAGAGACCCGCCACCAGAGCCCTCAAAATAGACGAGTTCGGTCGTCTCGACATCCGAGAGCTTGAGCACGCGCTCCACACGATAGCTGTCATCGCGGTCGAGCGACGCCAAATGCTCGACGAGTGAAGCAGTCAGCTCATCATCGGAATATGTTGGGCTCTGAGTATCCATAGCGTCCATCATAACGCAGGGTGCGGACACCTCATGCTGTCCGCACCCCGTTCGTTTGCATGGTTGTTCTGGTGACACCGCCGGCTCAGCCATCGGCCACTAACTCACCGTTTCCTCGCCAAAGCGATACAGCTCTTTATTGACCTTTTGGAGGCTACAGCCACGGTCGATGCAAAAGATAATGATTGCATCGCGACGGTCCTCGCAGTTGAGGACGCTTACCCCGGCAGCTGTCAGAGCGCGGTTGGTCTCCTTGAGCGTCAACGCCATCGCAAAGGCAATCTGCAGCACCTTATTACGGCTCGGATTGCGCGAACCGGTAAAGATCTGATAGCCAAAAGTCTCGTTGAGGTCGGCCATACGCACCACGCGCGAACGCTCGAGCCCCTTCTCTTGCAGCAACTGCTTTAAGTAAGGCTCTGTTAGACCAGGATTGACATTCCGCCCCGTCAT
>NZ_QRHM01000021.1:0-667 GCF_003470325.1 Collinsella sp. AM24-1
GGACGCGCCGCGTGTTCCGCGCCGTGCTCACCGACAACGGCCCCGAGTTCTCCGACGAGGACGCGATCGCCGCGCTCATCGGCGAGGGGCAGGGCGAGACGAGGCTGTTCTACTGCGACCCCCGGCGCAGCGACCAGAAGGGCGCCTGCGAGCGCAACCACGTCGAGATCAGGAAGCTGCTGCCCAAGGGCCGCGGCCTCAGGTTCGACCGGCTGGCCCCGGCGGACCTGTCGCTGGCGATGTCGCACGTGAACTCCGAGCCGCGCGGCGCGCTCGGCTTCGCGACGCCCGCCCGCGCCTTCCGGGCGATGCTCGGCGCCGACGCGGAGGCGCTGCTGGACGCGTACGGCGTGGAGGACGTGCCCGTCGGCGAGCTCGACCTGACGCCGGGGCTCATCGCGCGGGCGCGCGAGGAAAGGGGCGATGCCCCGCTGTCCTAGCCTGAAAGGGAAAAACGGAATAGGCGGACCGACCGTTCGGCTGAGTCTGGGAAGAGGTGCCGGGCGGCGGGCGGAGCATGGCCACCGGACCCATCGAAACACATCTCCACCGTTCCTTCAACTGGGAAAATGCCGCCCCCGGGCCCCGGGAGGGCCGCGGGGGCGTTCGGCTAGGTGCGGGAACGGCCTATTTGCTCAATGTGTTCGGCTGAGATCGGAAATCAACC
>NZ_QRHM01000021.1:677-33933 GCF_003470325.1 Collinsella sp. AM24-1
GCCTATTTGCTCAATGTGTTCGGCTGAGATCGGAAATCAACCACCACAAAGGTACCTGTCCCCTTTGTGGTGGTGGGGTGCTAGGGGAGGAGCTTCATGGCGGCGTCGTGGGCGGCGTGCTCGTAGGCGTCGTCGAGGGGTTTGAGCGGCAACAGGGCGGCGGCCTGTGCGTCGCCACGGCGTTCGAGGGCGTGGGCGATGAGCCAGTCGGCGAGTTCGGGGTTCTTGGGCAGCGCCGGGCCATGCAGGTACGTGCCGATGACACCCTTGTAGATGAGACCCTCAAAGCCATCGTCGCCGTTGTTGCCGGTGCCCGTGACGACGGACGTTCCGAGCGGCGTGGCATCGGCGTCCAAAAGCGTGCGGCCACCGTGGTTCTCGAATCCCACAAAGGGCTCGGGTGCCAGGTCGGTCTTGACGGCGACGTTGCCGATCAGGCGGTCGGAGCCGCGTACGGTCTCGGCGGCAATGACGCCCAGGCCCTCGATGCGATTTTCGCCCATATAGTACGAACGGCCGAGCAGCTGATAGCTGCCGCAGATGGCGAGCAGCGAACCGCCGTCCTCAACATAGGCTGCGACCTTGTCTTTTTGGGCGAGCAGCTCGTGTGCCACGGCTAGCTGGTCGCGATCGGATCCGCCGCCCATCATGACGATATCGGCATCATGCAGATCGAGCACCTCGCCCATGCGGACCTCATCCACGCGAACGGGGATGCCGCGCCAGGCGCAGCGGCGCTCGAGGGCGATGACGTTGCCGCCGTCGCCATAGAGGTTGAGGGCATCGGGATACAGGTAGACGATGCGCAGCGGGCGCGAGAGCTCGACTGGCGCGATACCGACAGGAAGAGCGCTGCCGTCGGCGCGGACTGCGGCGCGGGCGGCAACCGTGGCTGCATCGGCACCCTTCAGCCCGTCGAGTTCCTTGACCAGCGGCGGGAAGGCCGTGTAGTTGGCGACGGCGTAGAAGGTGTCATCGGCGGCCTCGTCTGCCACGGCGCCGATCGCCTGCGCGACGTCCGAGATAATCGCGGCATCGATGCCGGCGTACTTGAGGCGTACCTGCATGTCGTGCGCACGCGTGCCTCCGGCAAAGGCGACAAGATCCGGCGTGTCGGCGATGCGCTCGAAGTCGACATCGTAGATCCACGAGACATCGTGGCCGTCGGCATCGTTATCGTTTAGGAAGAAGGCGCAGAGCCTGCCACCTGCCGTTTTAATGGACTGGATCTGGCGATCGAAGCCCACGGGATTCTTGGCCAGGTTGGCCTCGACGGTGCGGCCGGCAATATCCCAGCGGCCCATGCGTCCGCCGGCGGGCACGTAGGCATTAAGCGTGGGCTGCAGATGTGCCGCGTCCACGCCCAGCTCGTGCGCCGCAAAGAAGGCGGCGGCGACGTTATAGACCATGTACAGGCCGTTGTAGCGCGTGGCGATGTGCACGGCGGGCGCGTTGGCCTCGGGTCCAAAGGCCAGGTCAAAGCCGTAGCCGTCGCAGCCGAGCTCAACGCCCGTCACGCGGCGGAGCAGCGCGGGGCGACCCCAGCCGCACGAAGGGCAATGATAGGCGCCCAGCTGTCCGTACTGCACATAGTCGTATTCCAGCGGGGCGTTGCACTGCGAGCAAAAACGCGAGTCGCTAATGCGGTCGGACTCGGTGCCTGTGGCGCCGTCGATGCCAAAGGCGATGCTCGTGTTGGGGACGCGCGCGGCGATCGAGGCGCACAGCGGATCGTCGGCGTTGTAGATGAGCGTTGTTGCCGGAGAGAGCTCCAACGCATGGACGATGACGTCTTGGGTATGGTCGATCTCGCCGTAGCGGTCTAGCTGGTCGCGGAACAGGTTGAGCAGCACAAAGTACGTCGGTTTGAGCTTGGGCAGAACGCGTACGGTGTAGAGCTCGTCGCACTCAAAAACGCCCACGCGCTTGCCGCTGCTGGTGTGCTTAAGGCTGCCGCGGGCCTCGAGCAGAGCACCCACCACACCAGGCTCCATATTGTTGCCGGCACGGTTGCACACCACGGTAGCGCCGCTGGCAGCAACGGCGTCAGCGATGAGGTTGGAGGTGGTGGTCTTGCCATTAGTACCGGTAATCACCACGCTGCGGTCGACCAGGCTCGCGAGGTCGCTTAGCAGCTCGGGGTCGATCTTCATGGCGATGCGGCCGGGAAGCACGCCACCCTGGCGTTTGAGGACAGAGCGCAGTCCCCAGCGGGCGATATCGCTCGAGGTGCAGGCGAGAGATGAGCGGAGGTTCATGAAGCCGTTCCTAACATAGATGACATGGTCGGGGCGATCGCGTCGCTAAAAGCCGTAGCGGCGCGCAAATTCCTGGGCGAGCTGCGATACATCTTCGCAGGCGTTGGCCCAGGGGGCAAAGTCGGGGGTGTCCGAGATAATGCCGTCGGCCTCCCAAACTGCCTGGTGCGAAAGGTCCCAGGGGTCGCGCGGCTCGGGTCGGCAGGGAAGATACGGCGTCTGGTACATGGGATTCAGCAAGAAGAACGCGCCGCCCTCGCAGCGGTTAGCGAACTCACGCAGCGCACGCACCGCCGGGCGCATCTTGTTTGTTTTGAACAGCAAGATCGTGCGGGCGAGCAGGTACCAAGGAGAGTTTTCGAGTGCGTCTGCCCCCATCTGTTCCTCGAGCTGATGCGCCAGGGCAAAAAAGCCGTCCTGGTCTTCCAAGCGGGCGAGGGCAAGCAATACGGTGCCGGCGGCTCGGGTGGGATAGCCCTCCGCCTTAAGGACACGGCGAGCATAGTTGGCGGCGGCGCGGTAACGAGCGCTCGCCATGCACAGCTGCGAGATGGCCTCGAGTGTGTGAAGCCACCCGATAAGGGCCGGCTCGCTCACGGTAAGGTCCGCTGCGGTGACACCGTCGGCCAAAACATTATTGGCCCAATAGTGCGGGGCCTCCATATCAAACCCGGGCACGCTCTGTTGCAGGTAGTCGGCCGTGCTCGCCTCGAGCTTCATCAGGTCGCCCAGGCAGGCGTCAACGGGCGTGTCCGCCAAAATGATGGCGAGCAGCTGGGCATCGAGGACATGCGCATCGATGCGGACGATCTTGAGCAGCTCATCACGCATATCGTCGAACAGGCGGTTGCGCGTCTGCTCAAACTCCTCGTCGCTGCCCATGTCCTCGATGCGATGGAGCTCGTCGAGCAGGTGGCGATGAACACCGGCATAGGACAGCAGCGCCTGAGCATGCTCGGACTGCGCATACTTTTGGGGATTCGCGCTAATGTCGTTATGGACAAGCTCGCGTGCTGCATCGGTGAGCTCGGGGTGCGACGCCAGATAGGTGCGCTCCAGGTAGGCGGGGATGTAGACGCTCGGATCCATTAGAGGTCTCCTCCCTTAAACGGCAAGCCCTGCTCGGCCGCCCGCAGTATGCGCTCGTCGATCTGGGAGCGCACGATGTCGTTGGTGGCGACCCAGGCGGCAAAGCTGGCGTTGTCGGGCGCGCCCAGGCCCTCCTGCAGTACCGGCGTCGCCTCGGAGAGTGCAAGGACGAGCTCGTCGGTGGAGCCTGCACCCACGTTGACGCGGGCATAGACGCCATCGGGAAACTCGGTTTGGAAGTAGAGCGCCTCGGCTGCGTGCGGGCACGAGCGCGCAAGGATACGCAGGTAGTGCTCGGCACCCTCGTAGTCCAGCTCGCGCCAGGCTGCGCTCATCAGCGCGATGAGCGTCCACGGGTCCAAGTCACGCTCCGCGTCCTTGGGACGACGGCGCAGCGGCGTGTTGGCGAGATAGGGGACGGAGTGGGCAGAGCGAAAGCGCTTGAGCTCCTCGGCGGGGTATTCGAGCTTTGCCATGGCAAGCATCGCAGTATGGCGGACGCCGGCGGGGTCGTTGGGCGCAAAGTCCAGGCTGCGATTCGCGGCATCCAACGACATGCGGTAGCGGCCGCTAATGAGCGCGCGCGATGCCAAGGCGGCAAGCCAGCGCAGGTAGGGACGGCGGGTCAGGTCGCCTGCGGCCTCGCGCTCGTAGGGGTCCTGCGCCGAGGCGATCTTGAGCGCCAGGTCGTGTTCGACTTCATCGCACTTGGATACCAAGTACTGTACGTATTCCTCGTTGGAGTCAGCGGTGAGGGCGCACAACATGCGCTGCGCATCCCAGTTGGCCGGATCGAGTGCGGCGGCCTCGCGAAGCATGTTCTCGGCAGCGCCCTCTTCTTGCTCTGCCTGGGTATCGTCAGGGATAAAGGGAATGCGGTAGTCGACAGCCTCGACCACCTTGGCAATGAGATGCCCGGCGCGGTCACGGTCGTGCACGATGAGCGGCGCGGGGTTGCGGGTGAATTGTTCCATCAGACGTTCTACGGCGGTGCCGTCGGTGAGCGGGATATTGTCGCGGCGCAAGGCCTCAAGAACGAGGCGATGGCAATCCTCTTGAATGGGATCGAATGCCATGGGGCCTCCTTTGCTGCGGTTAGGGTTCAAATGTCTCTATATAAGGTTCTAGTTTACCCGCATGTGGCACACCGGGGGTGTCGCACTTAGACTTGCACCTTTGCACCACGAAGACGGATGTCGCACAAATGTCGGCACCTTGGACGACCGAGTGGTATCACGGTGCCGCAAACGGTCGATTTTTGGCGGCGAACGGGGCACATTTTGGAGAAGCACCGTCCTGCCCGGGATATGTAGTCAACCTTGATAAAACGTTTGCCCAGCTTGGGAGTATGAATGCCCCACAAGGGTCTTCAGGGATAGAAAAAACGTTTCATCATTGTCGGCTTTAGGTGAATAACTGACCAACCAGAACGGTAAAATAGTGTTTGTCTGAGCGTTGAGACGTTTAGACATCGCGCATTGTCATCGCCGGCAACGCGCAAAACGGTCCTAACGGAGCCAATCGGGTGCTCCGTTATATACGCAAGTCTAAGAGGGGCTTGTTTAGGAGGCACAGTATGGGACGTTTTACCAATCCTCGCGATCTGTACTTTGGTGAGGGCGCTCGCCACGAGGTGAAGAACCTCAAGGGCAAGAAGGCCATCATCGTTTCTGGCGGCAGCTCTATGCGCCGCGGCGGGTTCCTGCAGGACGTCGAGAACGACCTTAAGGAAGGCGGTTTCGAGGTCAAGCTGTTCGAGGGCGTCGAGTCCGACCCGTCCATCGAGACGGTCATGAAGGGCGCCGAGGCCATGCGCGAGTTCGAGCCCGACTGGATTATCGCCATCGGCGGCGGCTCGCCCATCGATGCCGCTAAGGCCATGTGGGTCTTCTACGAGTATCCCGAGGAGTCCTTCGATAACATCATCCAGCCGTTCAGCTTCCCCGAGCTGCGTCAGAAGGCTCATTTCTGCGCCATCTCCTCTACCTCCGGCACCGCTACCGAGGTCACCGCGTTCTCCGTCATCACCGACTACGCCAAGGGCATCAAGTACCCGCTGGCCGACTTCAACATCACCCCTGATGTCGCCATCGTCGACCCCGAGCTCACCTACACCATGCCCGCCAAGCTGTGCGCTCACACCGGCATGGATGCTCTGACCCACTGCATGGAGGCCTACGTTTCCACCTGCGCCTCTATGTTCACCGACGCCAACGCCCTGCACGGCATCCGCGAGATCGTCGAGTGGCTGCCCAAGTCCTATGCTGGCGACCATGAGGCCCGTCAGCACATGCACGAGGCTCAGTGCATCGCCGGTATCGCCTTCTCCTCGGGCCTGCTCGGCATCGTTCACTCCATGGCTCACAAGACCGGTGCTGCCTTCGAGAACGGCCACATCATCCACGGTGCTGCTAACGCCATGTACCTGGGCAAGGTCATCCAGTGGAACTCCAAGGACCCGCGTGCTGCCGAGCGTTACGCTTACGTGGCCAAGGAGATCCTGCACCTTCCCGGCGAGACCAACGAGGAGCTCATCGCTGCGCTCGTCCAGAAGATCCGCGACCTCAACGACCAGCTCAACATTCCGCAGTCCATCAAGGATTACGCGAATGGTGGCGTGAAGGTCGACGCCGAGAACCCGCAGATGGTTTCCGAGGAGGAGTTCCTCGCCAAGCTCCCCGAGATCGCCGCGAACGCCGAGCAGGACGCCTGCACGCCCGAGAACCCGCGTGAGACCAAGGCTGCCGACTTCGAGAAGATTCTCAAGGCCTGCTACTACGACACCGACATCGATTTCTAATCGACTCTTGTTATCGTAACGAGGGGCTCCGCACGTATCTGTACGGAGCCCCTTTCTTTTTCTTTTAGAGAATGGGATAGTTATGGCTGCAATTTTCAATAGCCCCAGCAAGTACATCCAGGGTCCGGACGAGCTCGCCAAGCTCGGCTCCTATGTCGAGCCGCTCGGCGCTAAGGCCCTCGTCGTCGTGACGCCTTCGGGCAAGAAGCGCGTCGGTGCCAAGATCGAGGGCGGTTTTGCCGAGGCTAAGGCCGAGCTGCTGTTTGAGGACTTTAACGGCGAGTGCTCCAAGGGCGAGGTCGATCGCCTGGTCGCGCTCGCTCGCGACAACGGTTGCGACATCATCGTCGGCGTCGGTGGCGGCAAGATCCTCGACACCGCGAAGGCCGTCGCCTATTACCTGGAGTCCCCGGTTATCATTTGCCCCACCATTGCTTCGACCGATGCCCCATGTTCGGCGCTTTCGGTGCTCTACACCGACGATGGCCAGTTCGATAAATATCTCTTCCTTAAGGCAAACCCCAACATTGTCCTGATGGATACGACGGTTATCGCGGCGAGCCCGGTGCGCCTGACGGTTTCCGGTATGGGCGATGCGCTCGCAACCTACTTTGAGGCCCAGGCGACGCATGATGCCGACGGTGGCACTTGCGCCGGCGGCAAGGGCGGAATGGCCGGCCTGGCGCTCGCCAAGCTCTGCTACGAGACGCTTATGGCCGATGGCGTCAAGGCCAAGGTCGCGCTGGAGAAGGGTGCGCTGACGCCTGCCGTCGAGCATATCATCGAGGCCAACACGCTGCTTTCGGGCATTGGCTTTGAGAGCTCGGGTCTTGCTGCTGCTCATGCCATCCACAATGGCCTGACGATGCTGCCCGAGTGCCATGGCATGTATCACGGCGAGAAGGTCGCCTTTGGCACCATCGTCCAGCTGGTACTCGAAGATGCTCCGACTGAGAAACTCGAGGAAGTCTTGGGCTTCTGCATTGAGCTGGGCCTGCCGGTCACGATGAAGGAACTTGGCGTTGCCGAGCTTACGCGCGAGCAGGCCATGATTGTTGCCGAGGCCGCCTGCGCGCCCGATGACACCATGTGCAACATGCCGTTTGAGGTGACGCCCGAGATGGTCGCAAACGCCATTCTGGGTGCCGACGCACTGGGTCACTACTACCTCATGGATGAGTAAATCACGCTAAAGAAGGGGCAAAGTAACCTGTTCCAATGCACAAGTTGGTGCAGGGGGGGGACAGGTTGCTTTGCATCAATCTTTGTTTGATGAAGGGCGGATTCGCGTATGGCGCTTCCTATGGTTTATGGCGGTCCCGGCCGGTATGTTCAGGGGCCGGGCGAACTTTCGCGTCAGGGCAGGTATTTGTCATGGTTGGGCTGCGCTGCCTATGTATTGTTTGACCAGGGCACCGAGGATCGGCTGTGCAGGCAGATCGTCGATGGATTTCTGGATGAAGATCTAAGCGAGCCGTTCTTTAAAATTTACAACGGTCCCTGTACGGAAGATGCTGTTGCCGAAATGGCTAAGGAAGCCCGGGCTGAGTATTGCGACATGGTAGTCGGTATCGGTGGTGGCAAGATGCTCGATATCGCCAAGGCAGTAGCGTTTTATGCCGAGCTGCCGTTGTGCGTATGCCCCACGGCGGCTTCGATGGACGGTCCGTGCAGCGCGATTTCGGTGCTGTACCACGAGGATGGGTCGTTCGACCGCTACCTGATGCTCGAGAAGAATCCGGACCTGGTCGTGGTCGATACCAACGTGGTCGCGGCGGCCCCACTGCGTATGACGGTCGCTGGTATGGGCGACGCGCTGGCAACGTACTTCGAGGCGCGTTCGTGCGCCGCGGCGCGAGGTGCGAACGAGCACGGTGGCGCGCCGGGGCACATGGCCCTGGTTGCGGCTCGTGCCTGCTATGACACACTTATGGAGTGCGGTGTCGCTGCCAAGCGCGATCTCAAGAAGGGCCGCATGTCACTAGCGGTTGAGCGCCTGATCGAGTGCAATATTCTGCTTTCGGGCGTTGGCTTTGAGGGTGGCGGTTTGGCGCTGGCGCATGCCATCGCCAACGGCCTGACGATTCTGCCTGAGTGCAAGGCCATGCACGGCGAGGCCGTGGCGTTTGGTCTGGTGGTTCAACTGCGCCTGGAGCGTGCGCCCGAGCTGGATCAGGTGCTTGAGTTTTGCCGGCGTGTCGGTCTGCCGACGACGCTCGAGGAGCTGGGCCTTGGCGAGATTTCCGATGCCGACCTGATGAGCGTTGCGGATGCGGCCTTTAGAAACGAACGCAATATGGCCAACGAGCAGGCCAAGGTGACCAAACAAAAGCTTGTCGAGCTCATGCGCGAGGCATAGTTTGGCGCTTGATTGACCTTGTGCAATCGAGGCGGCGATAGGCCATGGGCTATTTGCCGCAAAGATGCTCCGCGTGTAATTTGCCCGAGGCGTGGACCGATGGCGTATCATTATCTCTTGCTTGTTTGCACTGCTCAGGGAGGGGCCGCGCATGGCGCAGGAACACGATCTGTTTGATGACATTATCGAGATCAGCAAGGGTTTCGACTTTCTTAAAAACCCGCTTGGCGGTGTGACCGATGCACTCGATCCGTCGGCGCCGCAGTGGAATCCTGCCGACTACAAGGAGCGTCCGCGCGGAAACACCATTCCGTGCCTGGCCTGCAAAAACGAGAAGAGCGGCTGCACCGCGTGCATGGACGTGTGCCCGGTCAACGCCATCGAGGTCGAGGAAGACGCCATCGAGATCCTCGACTCCTGTCGCAAGTGCGGCCTGTGCGCCGCTGCCTGTCCGACCGAGGCGATCATCTCGCCGCGCCTGGCGCCCAAAAACCTGTATGACGATATCGTCTCTGCTGCTACGAGTCATGAGACCGCCTACGTTACCTGCACGCGTGCTCTTAAGCGCATGCCGCGCGAGAACGAGGTCGTCGTTGCCTGTGTGGGCGATATTACGGCCGAGACCTGGTTCTCGGTGCTGGCCGATTATCCCAATGTGAGCGTGTACCTGCCGTTGGGCGTGTGCGATAAGTGCCGTAACACCGGTGGCGAGGACATCTTGGGCGAGGCCATTGCTACCGCCGAGGAGTGGGCGGGCACGGGCATGGGTCTGGAGGTCGATCCCAAGAGCCTCAAGTGCCATAAGCGCCGCGAGTACGAGCGCAAGGAGTACATGGAAAAGATCGCCCGCACCACGGGCCTTACCGTGACAAAGCTCAATCCGGCAACGGCGGCACTGGCCTCGGTGACGCAGAAGCTCAAAGCCCATCGCCATCAGATCACGCAGCTCGAGCGTACGCTCAACACCATGTGCGGCACCACGACGACCAAACGTCGCCGTTTGCTCACGCACGGGCGCCAACTGGTGCTCTCGACGCTGCAAAACCACCCCGAGCTTGCCCAGAACATGCAGGTGAGCACGCCTGAGTGTGATTTTGACAAGTGCACGTCGTGTGGCGAGTGTGTCAATGTGTGTCCCACGTTCGCCTGCGATTTGGTGGGAAGCGGCCGCTTTGCGTTGGAGTCCACGTATTGTTTGGGCTGCGGTGCCTGCGTCAAGGTGTGCCCCGAGCATGCGCTCAAGTTAGTTAAGCATGACGCGTCCAATCTGGTCGTCGTCGATCCCGAAGCCGAGGAAAAGGCCGCCCAGAAGGCGAAGGCTCACGAAGAAGCTGAGAAGGTCAAGGCCGAGGCAAAGGCCAAGCTTGACAAGATGCTCGACCAGGTGGAAAAGCTCGCGGACTAGTCAGCGAGCCCTATCTCTGCTTCATTCGTGCCGCCGTGGCGTCTGGGTTCGCCCAGATGCTGCGGTGGCGCTATACTTATGCAGTTTGAAATGCTTGTACCAAAAGGAGCTGTCGTGTCCCTTTCCATCGGTATCGTGGGCCTGCCCAACGTGGGCAAGTCGACGCTGTTCACCGCGCTTACCAAAAAGACCGGCCTTGCCGCCAACTACCCGTTTGCCACGATCGACCCCAACGTGGGTATCGTCGATGTGCCCGATAGCCGCTTGCAAAAGCTCGCCGACATCGTTAACCCGGGTCGCATTGTGCCAGCGACGGTCGAGTTCGTCGACATCGCAGGTCTGGTGAAGGGGGCTAACGAGGGCGAGGGTCTGGGTAACCAGTTCCTGGCCAACATTCGCGAGACCGACGCCATCTGCGAGGTCGTGCGCTACTTTAAGGACCCCAACGTTATGCGCGAGGTGGGCCGCACGGGCGAGTTCGTCGATCCCGCCGGTGACGCCGACACCATCATGACCGAGCTTATCCTGGCCGACATGGGCACGCTCGAGAAGCAGCTGCCCAAGCTCGAGAAAGAGGCCAAGCGCGACAAGGAGCTCATGCCCAAGTTCGAGGTCGCTAAGCGCCTGCTTGCCTGGCTCAACGAGGGCAAGCGCGCCGCGTCCATGGAGATGACCGACGAGGAACGTGCTGCCGCTAAGGGCCTGTTCCTGCTCACCATGAAGCCCATCCTGTACGTGGCCAACGTAGACGAGGACATGCTCAACGAGGACCTGGCGCCCATCGACGGCGTCAAGCCGCTGCCCATCTGTGCCAAGATCGAGGCCGAGCTTTCCGAGCTCGATCCCGAGGACGCGGCCGACTACCTGGAGAGCTTGGGCCTGGAGCAGCCCGGCCTGGACGTGCTCGCGCAGGCGGCCTATAAGCTGCTCGGCCTGCAGTCGTTCTTTACGGCTGGCGAGATGGAGGTCAAGGCTTGGACGGTACGTCAGGGCGCGACCGCCCCGCAGGCCGCCGGCGTCATCCACACCGACTTTGAGCGCGGCTTTATTAAGGCCGAGGTTATTGGCTATGACGACTACATCGAGCTCGGCGGTGAGCAGGGCGCCAAGGCCGCCGGCAAGCTGCGCATCGAGGGCAAGGACTATGTCATGGCCGATGGCGACGTCGTGCACTTCCGCTTTAACGTGTAAGGACGACGCGCATGTTTAAATATGGCAAAAAAGCCGGCTACATGGGCATCGCGCTGCTGGTGCTCGCGGTGCTTCCGCTGGTGGTCGCAGCGTTTGTTATCCCCAACATTGGTTCCGAGGTAGCAACGAAGTTTAACGCAGCCGGCGAGGTGACGCGCTGGGGCAAGAGCTACGAGCTGCTGGCACTGCCGGTGCTCAACCTGCTGCTGAGCGTGGCGACGTACTTTACGGCGGGACGCCAGGCCAAGAACAATGAGGACTCCGCCGCCATGGCGCGCATCGTGTGCGAGCGCTATCTGCGCAACGGTTGCATCACGGGTGTGTTCCTCAACGTTATCAACGTTTACTTTATGTACTCGGCGATTACCGGAACGGGCTTTGGCTTTGGTTTCTAGCCTGTCCTTTTAGGCAACGAGCCTGCACGCATATTCAATGGCTGCTGCGAGGCCGCCGCTCGATCGTGGCTTAAAGACCATATCGGCGGCGGCCTCGTTTTCGTATCCGGCGCCGCGAAGGGTGAGCGCGGTACCGGCTTCCAGGAGAAGGGGCAGACCGCGTTGGCTGGTTGCGATTACGGCAGCCTGATTGAGCGAGCAGCTGTGCGCTTGGCATTGGATGGCAAGTTCACCTTGCGCCGGGCAAGGGACCAGAACGGCGGCGACGCGACTTGATAGCAATGCAAATGCTGTGCGCTCATCGGGCGAAAGGCATTCAGCTTCAACAACGACGAGCTTGGGCGGTGCGCTGTTTGTGCGAAGCGTAGTTCGGTGCATGCGGACCGAAGAACCCGACATAGAAAACTCCTGTGTATTCGGCAAAACGTAAACTATAGTTTACGTTTTTGTTCAGCTCCATTTCAAACTCGGCTGCATGGACGAACGTGCGAAACAGATTCTTGGCAAGCGAGTCGAGCAGACGCGCAAGGACCTTGGTATCTCCAAGGTCGATTTTTGTGTGGCAGCAGGAATCAGCCGTCCCTATCTCGACAGAATCGAAGATGGGACGGCAAATTTCACGCTCAAGGTTCTATTTAAGATCGCGCCCGCACTCGGCATGACGGTGTCAGAGCTTCTCGAGGGGATCGAATAGGGGATACCCGTCGATAACTGTATTACGCCATCGGGACGCGGTCGTGGTTGACTTGGCTGTAGAACAGGCGCTGGATTTCGGCGGCATCGCGTGACTGGCCGAGTGCCCACATGGTTTTGGCCACGAGCGTCTCGGTGGTCATGTCATCGCCGCGCAAAATGCCCGGATGATCGGCGTAGGCACGGCCGACCTCATAAACACCCAGGTCAAGGCCCTCTTCGGGGACCTGCGTGGTCATAACGACGGTGCGGCCCGAATCGACCCAGCGGAAAATCGCCTCTTGGAACGACTCGTCCGACTCGCCAAACTCGGGGATACCGCCAATGCCAAAGGTCTCCAGAATCACGGCGTCGTAGCTATCGGCAAGGGCGTCGAGGATGCCCGGGTTTACGCCGGGCGTAAGCTTGAGTACAAATACGCGCGGGTCGATGCTGTCGTAGAAACGAACCGGGTTCTCGTTCTGGTGAGTGCCGTGGAGTCCGTTGCGAACGATGCGGTCGTTGCGGATATAGGCAATGGGCGGATAGTTGACGCTAATGAACGCATTAAAGCTCATGGTGCGCTGCTTGCGGGCACGCGTGCCGGCAATGGCGACGCCGCCAAACACGATCGAGACGTCGTGCGAGTGTTCGTCGAGCGCATAGAGCAGGCTCTGGTACAGGTTGAGCTTGGCGTCAGTAAAGGGATTGCCCATGGGCTTTTGCGAGCCGGTGAGTACGATGGGCTTGGGGCTGTCCTGAATCAGGTAGGAAAGCGCCGCCGCGGTGTAGCTCATGGTGTCGGTGCCGTGCAGAATCACGAAGCCGTCGTGGTCGGCATAACCCTCGACGATGACGTCGCGGATACGCATCCAGTCACTGGGGCGCATATTGGTGCTGTCGATGTTCATGGGCTGCACAACGTCGAGCTCGCAGAGGCCCGAAATCTCGGGGACGCTCTGGGCGAGCTCCTCACCGGTCAGGGCGGGGGAGAGGCCGTTGCCGTCCTCGGTCGATGCGATGGTGCCGCCCGTGGCGATGAGAAGGATGCGCTTCATGCTGGTATTCCTATCGTATTTGCCGCCGCAGAGGCGGAGTCGTTCGGCAGTATTGTGGCACAGGGCGTCCAATGTTCAAGCGTATTACATCATCTGTAACGTTTGGTAATACTTCAATTGCCGTCAAATAGGGGCCCAGGTCGTGCGTTTGCCGTGCGCTGATGGCTGTGAGGGACGAGAAACCCCATATAACGTGTACACTATGAAAGTTATTTTTGTTCATTCACGCGGGTGGGCACCGGCTCCCCGCCAACAAGAGGGGGAAACCATGGATCAAAAGGCTTCCGCAAAGGTCCTCGTACTCGACTTTGGTGCGCAGTACGGTCAGCTCATTGCCCGTCGCGTCCGCGACCTCAACGTGTATTCCGAGATTGTTCCCTGCGACATCTCGGCCGATGAGATTCGCGAGATGAACGCCTCTGCGCTCATCCTTTCCGGCGGCCCGGCTTCCGTGTATGCCGAGGACGCTCCGTCCATCGATCCCGCCATCTTTGACCTGGGCCTTCCCGTCCTGGGCTTCTGCTACGGCCATCAGATCACGGCCGTGACGCTCGGCGGCAAGGTCGGCCACTCCGAGGTGGGCGAGTACGGCCGCGCCACTATCACGCGCACGGCAGGCGCCAAGCTCTTTAACTCCACGCCCATGGAGCAGACCGTGTGGATGAGCCACCGCGACGCCGTGTCCGAGGTGCCCGAGGGCTTTACCGTTACCGCCAGCACCGACGTGTGCCCGGTTGCCGCCATGGAGTGCGTCGAGCGCAAGATTTTCACCACGCAGTTCCACCCCGAGGTCAAGCACTCCGAGTACGGTCAGCAGCTGCTGAGCAACTTCCTGTTTGAGATCTGCGGTCTGGAGCCCAACTGGAGCATGGACAACCTGGTCGAGACCATGACGGCCGAGTTCCGCGAGAAGGTCGGCGACGACCGCGTGATTCTGGCCCTGTCCGGCGGCGTCGACTCCTCCGTCGTGGCTGCGCTGGGCGCTCGCGCCGTGGGCAAGCAGATGACCTGCGTGTTCATCAACCACGGCCTGCTGCGCAAGGGCGAGCCCGAGCAGGTGGAGGAGGTCTTCACCAAGCAGTTTGACGTCGACTTTATCCACGTCCACGCCGAGGACCGCTATGCCGAGCTTCTGGCCGGCGTGACCGAGCCCGAGGAGAAGCGCCGCATCATCGGTACGCAGTTCTGGAAAGAGTTCTTCGCCGTGGCGCAGCAGCTCGAGACCGATGGCAAGCCGGTCAAGTACCTGGCTCAGGGCACCATCTATCCCGACATCATCGAGTCTGGCGCTCGCAAGACGGGCGGCAAGACGGCCACCATCAAGAGCCACCACAACCTGATCCCGTTCCCCGAGGGCGTGCACTTCGACCTCATCGAGCCGCTCGACCACTTCTTTAAGGACGAGGTCCGTGCGCTTGGTCTGGCGCTCGGCCTGCCGGGCCATATCGTGTTCCGTCAGCCCTTCCCGGGCCCGGGTCTGGCCATCCGCATCATCGGTGCGGTCGACAAGGAGAAGCTCGAGATCCTCAAGAACGCCGACGCCATCGTGCGCGAGGAGCTCGACGCCTACAACCAGCGTCTGTTTGAGCAGACCGGCGAGCGCAACTCCGAGCACAGCTGCTGGCAGTATTTCGCGGTCCTGCCCGACATTAAGTCCGTCGGCGTTATGGGCGACGAGCGCACCTATCAGCGCCCGATCATCCTGCGCGCCGTCGAGTCCAGCGACGCCATGACCGCCGACTGGGCCAAGCTGCCCTACGACGTGCTTGCCCGCATCTCCGGCCGCATCGTGGCCGAGGTTCCCGGCGCCAACCGCGTGTGCTACGACATCACGTCCAAGCCGCCCGCGACGATTGAGTGGGAATAGAACATACGTTCGATAAAATAATATAGTATCAGATAGCGGGCACGGTTTCAATTGAATCCGTGCCCGCTGCTGTATGCGTGTCCTTGCACGCCCAATATGCGCCGTAAAAGCCGTCTTCTTCGACGTCAAAGTGAATGCGCTTCGTTTTCGCCTCTCAAAATCTTATTTTCACGATTTGCATTTTCATCCCGTTGTCACCGACCCTTGCGAGAAACCGGAAAAAGCAGCTGACAGAAGAGTCTCTCAAATCGTTGTAGCCCAGCATATAGCCGCGACTTGTGACCTGCAGACGGCTGTCCCACGTGCCGATTTCCTTGGCGGCATCCGAAACCGCAAAATATGCCCCCACATCCTTGATTTTTGCAGTCTTAAGCCATGTTTTTGCGATCATCTTTACCGCCGTCCGATTGGCAGCATCAAAGACCAGCACACTGCCGGGGAAAGCGTCCGCCATCCCCCGCACCAGTTCCCGGACCTGCTGGGTCAGAAAGTAATAGAACACCCCGGAGGCAAAGAACACCGCCCCGCGGGAGGCATCGATTTTGCTAAACCATGCGGTGTCTTTCAGGTCGCAGGGGATATTTTGTTCTCGATCCCCGGCGGGCAGTAGCTGCTGCCGCAAGGCAATCACATCCGGGAAGTCCAGATTGTAGATCTTGCATCTACCGTTGTCGCAGGTTCTGCCGGTGTTGTCCAGCCCGCAGCCCAGATTGACCACCGCCGCATTGGGGTGGCCTTTCAGGTAATCCCGCACCTCGAAAGCAAGATCACTCTGCCGTGTGGCCACCTCCAGCGCACCAAAGCGCTGCATCAGGCTGCGGGAGTTTTTCTCTGCCTCTGAAAAGTCGTAGTCGATCTGGTCGAGCAGACGAACCGCTGTTTCATCCCTGTAAAGGTTCGGGTACAACTCCGTACACAGCTTCCGGGAATACAGCGGGAGGATCAGCGTCTCCTGCACGGTGTTTTTCTCAATTTTACATTTCATAGGTTTCTTCCTCAGTGAATAAAAACTGTCATAATTGCCGCCAGCATAGCCGCTATGACCGTCATGCCTATCGCCATGTGCAGGATGGATGCAAAAATGCCCGTGCTTGATACCCCTACTTCCGCGCCGTGACGCAGAGCCACTTTTTCTTTTTGTGTATCTGCACCTCGTGAAAACCCGCCTGCTCCAGACATGCCTTTAATTCAATGTCCTTGTAGATGGTCATGCCGCCGATGATCTGCGTCCACCTCTCGTCCTTGTCCGTATCGCCATTGCTCTCGTTGCAGATAAGAATTGTCCCGCCTGGCTTCAGCGTCCGCCAGACCTCACGGAAGCATCGGGGCAAATCAGGCCAAAAATAGACGGTCTCAAAGGCCGTGGCGGCATCGAAGTAGCTATCCTCATACACCATATCCGCCACACTGCCTTGCAGAACGGCGCAACGCCCCTCCTGAATTGCAATTCGGTTGAGCTTTCTAGTCTTCTCCACGCTGACGGGCGAATAGTCGACGCCCTTGACGACGCCATGCGGGCATTTTTTCAGCAGCCGTTTTATGTTCGCCCCGCCGCCGCAGCCGCAATCCAGCACCTTGGCATTTGGCGCAAGTCGTAGAAATCGAAGTCCCCACCGCGCCACAGGGCTGTGGCCCAGATTCATCATGGCAACCATAAGTTTTCCGCCGAGGCCCACGGGCTTGCGGGTGTTTTCAAAGAACGACATCTGGCCCCTCCGATTTCGTGCATTCCGCATAGGTCAATGGGAACGAGGCCTTCAGCACCGCGCTTTTCTGCACCGCCCAGCCGTTTTGACGCAGGAAACGCAGGTATTCCTCGCTTGTCCACCTGCTGTGGAGGGGGAATCCCGCCATACTCATGAAAAAGGCTTTTGCCTTGCCGGAAACCGAGTTCCCCGCGTGGGTGAAGGTTGGCGCGATGAGCACGCCGTCGTCCTTCAGTACCCGCCTGATTTCTTGCAGTGCCTTTTCCGGATGCGGCACTATGTGAAGCGCGTTGGACGCGATCACCACTTCGAAGGACTTCTGTGCATAGGGCAGGCGGAACATATCTTGTACGGAAAAGTGCAGCTTTGCGGATTGATTGTCCCGCTTTGCTTCAAGGATCATCTGTGCAGAAGCGTCCGTAGCCTCGATGTGCACCGCCGCATCCACGATGCTCTTTGCGATAAGCCCCGTGCCGGTGGCAACCTCCAGTACGGTTTTTGCTTTCACCACCGGCCTGATCAGCTCATACATCTTCTCATACGCCGCCCGGTCCTTTCGCATGAAACGGTCGTACCGACCGGCATTCTTGTCCCAGAAGCCCTTGCGTTCGTGCATGGCTATCGCCCCCCAAACAGTTAGAGCAATCTAACTATAACACACGAATCATGCAGTAAGATAAGGCTAACCTTATTTCTTGGCCAAGACGCATCTCTTCGGTTTTGCTTATAACGGTGTGAGTCAGATACTAAGCTGGAGCTGAAGAAGGAGCTTGGCGGACAGGTAGGTCGATACCGGTTCCCGGAACGGTGATCCAGCCAATTACACCAGGGCCCTAGTCATTGAGTGGGAATAGAAAATTCCTTAGTTATGGGGGTATAAAATTGATTTCCTTTAGGATACCCCCCCCCATAACTATATGAATTGACCTGCTGACTCCAATGAAGATTGGAGGGTAACAGCCAGGGGTGACGGCCCAGCGAGTGTTATTTTGCGAGCTATGCGCGTTGAAAGCGACCTTTCGTGGCATAAACTACTTGCCGGAAGCCGCGGCTTTCAGAGTACGGCTTACGTGTACGTTTAACCTCCGTGGGCGACGGGGTGCCGCAAGGCGTAGAATATCGCCCACCTGTAGGGGCCTGCAGCGATGCGGGCCCCGCTTCGTATGAGGGGGCGCAACCGATGAAGATCGTATCCATCTCCCAGGACTTCTTCGACCTCGTCGAGGGCGACCGCGAGCTCATGCTTAAGCACAATCTCCCCTGCATCGTGGTGGTGAGGCTGCGTTTCCGCGGGAAGCGCAGGGACTTCGCCGTGCCGCTGCATTCCAACATCGCCCCCAACGTGCCCAAAGACCAGTACTTTGCGTTGCCACCCCGCCCCACGACGAGCCCCGGCTGTCGCCACGGCATCCACTACATCAAGATGTTCCCCATAACCAAGTCCTACCAGCGCCGCTTCAGGACCGAGGGCTCGGCCTACTACGAGACGCTCCAGCGCATCATCGACGGCAACACCAAGCGCATTGTCTCCGAGTGCCAGGCGTACCTCGACCGCTGCGAGCGCGAGGGAAGGCCCCGCTTCGCCGTCGACATCGACCGTATCGTGGGGCTGCTGGAGGGCGAGAAGTAGGGCACCTCGGCTCAGTCTCGAGCCATGTGGAGTCGCTCCGCATTTTTGAACGCCGCGTGTGCGTCCCAAATACTTGAGAAACAAGCTGTGAAGTGCGGCGGTGCGCCCGTGCCCGTGCATAGCCGTCACCATCAGCGTCTACGCGGCGTCGGCTTCAAGTGGAACTGGCCCCACTGCTGTATATGGTCTGCCTTGCTGCACATGGCGATCAATGCCCACGATGCTTCTGCTTGCGCTTCAGCTTTCGCTGCTCGAAGCGCGCCTCCGCCTCATCCGCGCGACGCTGGCTTCTTGCTTGAGCCGACTCCCGCTTCATCGCTTCCCGCTGTGCTGCGAGCGCCTGTTGTGCCTTGGTGCTCACCGCGGGCCGCTTAAGGGCTTTCGCTGCCTCGCGAGCGCGTCGCTTGGGATTCTTCGCGGGCTTGCTTATTTCCGTGGCCTCGTCACCGAAGAACGAGAGCTTCGCCCATTTGCTTGTAACGAATCGCAGGATTTCCTCATCGGACGGTTCCGCGCCGAAGACGATGCGGGCGGCGCCGTATCTGCCGTCCTCGACATGCTCCGCCAGCCCGACCCAGAATTGGCCGTCGTGATATACGGTCAGGGTGGATGACACGCTGATCTGCATGGTTGGTTCCTCCTTTATGTAGATGACCATGCAGAGAAGGGACAACCAAGGAGGCAGGTTACTGATGCGGACTCCCGCACGCCCACGACTACCCGACGGGGACTGTGTTTTCATCTCTGGTGCCCGCATTGTAGCACGCGTGAATGCGCCCGGCATCGCTGCTGACATGGCACGACTGGGAATTGCTCCTCGATGCATCCCCGTGCATATTGCCTCCCCGGTTTCGAAACTTTAAAAAAAATTCGAGTTTCGAAACCGAGGAGGACCGAATGATGGCTTGGGTAGACCGCAATACGTAGGAAGTTTCGCCATCGTCTATGCTGAACACGAGGTCGTCTTCCTCCAATCCGATCAAGCTGACCGAGCAAGCGGCACCTGGATCGACATTCCCCTGCACATGAACCCGCTTATGCGCGCGAACGGGGGGCTACAAGGGCGTGATCGCGCAGGAAGCGCTTGGGGTAGCGAACGGGGCCGAGCATCGCCCTGCGCCGGCCTTGGTATCAGGTCCTCGCGCTGGGCGGTAATCCGAGGATCGGGAGTAAGGATTTGCCCAGCATCGATAATGCTCAGCTATACCCTTATTCCGTCTCCCTGCTCTTGCGGTATTCCGCGAGCCTGTCGTTCAATTCGCGGGTCTCGCGGCTCAGCTTGGCGTTGAAAGCAAGAGTGAGGACCGCCAGGATGGCGAGATAGACAACCGTGAAGGTAACCCACGCCCCGGGGTTGTTCACGGGAACCCAAGCAAAGACAAACGCCAATGCACAGAGGGCTGCGTAGAGGCAAACGTCGAACAGCACCAGGCGCGCGGGATACGCCATCTGTCTGATCACCGCGGGCGTGAAGAACACGAACTGCAGCGCGGGGACGGTGACGCACGCGGCGAGAATCGACCAGCAATAGTTAATGCCCTGCTTGGCGGTGTCATCAGCGAAACAAGTCCCTAATGCCAAGAAGGCTATCATGGCAACAGTGAAGCCGATACAGGTGCTTTTCACGAGTTGTCCGAGGTTTTCCGCGGGCGTCTTTTTATCGGTGTCGATAATGTCCCTGTTAATCATTTCGGTCTCCCTTCCTTCGTTTCGACTGCTTCAGACCGAGCTTCGATTTGACGTCGGGCGCATACTGGCGCGAGATAACGACCTGCTCACCGTTTTCCAAGGTGGCGATGATCCTGCCGTTGACGTCGGGCTTGAGGGCGGTGATCGCGCGGAAGTTGACGATGCAACCTTTCGCGATGCGCAGGAAGTCGCAGTCCGCCAGGCGCCCCTCCATCTCGTAAAGGCGCAGGCCCGTTTCGAGAACCGTGTCGGCCGTATAAATGAACGTGTGCTTGTCGACCGACTCGATGAACAGGACGTCTTCTGCGCTCAGCACGCGCGTGCAGCCGTCGGCCGTGCCCGTCACCTTCCTGTCAAGCATGCGCAGCCGAGCCGCTATATCAAGCACGCGGCGATCGACCCTTACGCAGACGATCGTGACTTCTATATCTTGAGCTGCTTCTCGCTCTTCGATTGTGATCTTCATGCGTCCTCCCTTCGGGTTGCTCTCATGCTAGCTGACGAAGATAGCTGAACCTTCGGCGTTTAACCAAGCTGCGCAGTCGAGGAACCAAGATGCAGACTAGGCGAGCTGAACAGCAAGAGAGACCGTAGTCACGCATCCTCGGATCGAGCCCGAAAAAGCAATCCTTGCCGCTCATGAACACCGGCACGTGAAACGCCATGCTCAAGAGCACTTAGCTCGAAGAACCCCCTCGCATGCAACTATCGAATCCGGGAAGCTGTCCGATTGGTCGTGCACGACGACGGGCGTACAATGGGTGGATACCAACAAGAACCTGCCCTCCATGCCAACTCCGCCACCTGACGTGATGGGCGATCCGATTGCTCTTCTGGATTGCCTTGAGAAGAACGCTGACGGAATCACCGAGCAGGATTCCAAGGGGACTGCATTTCTTCATGTTGTTCCTATCGGCAAACCCTGCCCCCAGTTGGAAGCCATCTTGGGCATATCGGCCTTGGAGACGGTGTTGTGACTCATATTAGCAAGTCTTCGCTCGACGGAGTCGGCGTTAACGCTAACGCCGAGTTCGGGAGCACATTGAGGTCATTCGCATTTCCCCATGCATTTGAAAGTGGAACCGTTGAACTCTTGGGTGAATAAGCCGCCTGCGACGATTCTTTCGGTCATCGCTCTTGCACATCCCTTCTGATCTGTGGAAACGTAAGACGGTAAAGCCGCTAGCTACGATTCACGTCGCTAAGAGGGAGGCCGAATGCGGTCTCCCTCGTTTTTCTCGTACCTTATCGTGTATGCCGTGATGTTTGAGCAAATTGGATACACGCAAGCCAACGGCACTATCTACCTGCATGAACGAGACGAATATGCTGTCCTGCTCCATCGGGAGAACAGTGGCGTCGTATTGATGGGGTCGAGCGCCAGGCCGACGGGGCCCCTTGCTTCGGGAACAAAACGTCAAAAGAATGCGCTCATAGTGGACTCATGCGGTTTCGGGTGCACTCACGTGCGGCTTCACGAGGACGTTTCGCGAGATAGAGCTGCTGGCGATGATTACTTTCGGTTGGAGCTCTTCCCGTGGCCTGCGGGCAATATTCCAGAGCTCGCGAACCGTTGACGGGGTTGAAAACCACCTGGCGCCGTCCTGCCCGGATCTCTCTCGGCGTCTTCGGCCTTTCGAATCCCATGGTTGGGCCGAAAGGTGGACCGTACCCCGGATCTCGGGGTACAGCGCCGCGTTCAGGTCGCGTTGGCGCCTGTGGGTTTCGCTCGGGACGGGCAGTCATCCGCGACCGCGTGCGGGGACCGAAGAATCTTCACGATGGTAGTTGACGCCTAATACCTTGCATCGTATAGTGTGTATAGCACAGTATATGACGAGAGGAGGTGTGCGGATGGAGGCCCAGATGAAGCGTGGCTTCCTGGAGGCCTGCGTGCTCGCGGCCATTTCCGGCGAGGAGTCCTATGGCTACCAGATCGTGAAGGACGTGCCGGCGAGCATGGGGCTCACGGAGTCGACGCTCTACCCGCTGCTCAAGCGCCTGGAGAAAGCCGGGTGCATCACGGCGCGCTCCGCCGAGCACAACGGGCGGCTGCGCCGTTACTACCGCATCACGGACGATGGGCGTGCGCGCATCGAGGAGTTCCTGGCCGAGTGGCCGTCCGTACGGGAGATCTACACATACGTTGAGGGGGCGCACCATGACGCGCGATGAGTTCCTGGGCCGGCTGGGCGAGCTGCTCGCCTGCCTGCCGGCCGAACAGGTGGAGGAGACCAAGGCGTTCTACGCGGAGGCCATCGCCGACCGCATGGAGGACGGCATGAGCGAGGAGGAGGCCGTGGCCGCCATGGGCACCCCCGGCGAGGTTGCCGAGGCCACGCTCGACGACCTGCCCGCCGTGCCGCGCGCGATTGCGAAGACGCGCCGGCGCAGCACTGCGTTGCTGTGGGTGCTGACCATCGTGGGGTCGCCGGTGTGGGTGCCGCTCCTGCTGGCCTTCGCGGCGGTGGCCGTCACGGTCTACGTGTGTATCTGGGTGCTGGCGCTCTGCGTGTGGGTCATCGCCGCGACCCTCGGGGCCGTGGGCGCGGCGTCGCTCGCGCTCGTGGCGGCGGGTGTGGCCGTCGGCCACGTGCCCTACGTGATCGTGATGCTGGGCTGCGGGCTCGCTTTCATCGGCGTGGCCCTCCTCGTGGGCGCGGGCGCCTGGGAGGCATCCAAGCGGATCGCGCGCCTCTCGGCGCTCTGGGCGGGGAAGGCCGCCTCGCCTTTCTGGAAGGGTAAGGGCGAGAAGGGCGGCGCTGCCGCGCATCTCGCAGCGTAGAAAGGAGTGAGTACCATGACCAGCGCGAAGAAGATCTACCTCGCTGTGGCGGGCGGGCTCGTTGCCGCGGGTGTTGTCCTCGCGGGCATTGGCTTTATCGCCTCGGGCTTCGACCCGGCCGTGTTCACAACCCAAATCGATACGCGCGACAGCACCATCGTGCTCGGCGGCGTCGAGGTGGACGAACACGAGAGTGTCCCGTTCATCAGCCAGCTCGCCAATCTGGGCGAGATCGACACCTCCAACGTTGCGGACCCCGCCGCGCCCTAGGGGCGCGGAGCCCGGGCGCTCCGTCCGCCAAGCTGCGTAAGCCGGCGAAACCCGAACCTCGGCTCCAGCGCAACTGGTCTCAAGCCTGCGCCGATTCGCTCTCAGCGCCGCGCGGGGGCCCGCTACGCATGCCCAAAAAAGTACGAGGAGAAAGGAACGCGATGACGACAGTCACGCCCCTCCGCCTTCACGGGGTCACGCAGGACGGGGAGCGACTGGGCCGGGCGGTGGGACTGTGCTTGGATTGGCTACACTGATATGGACAGTTCCGTGAGGGGCGCGAGAGACGGGACTCCGGGGAGATCTCCGAGGAGGAGTACCTCGACTGGAAGCGTGGGTTCAGTGGAGCATGAACCTAATCTCTGTCTCTCTTGCTTTTTCTGATTTGTTGAGAAGCCGGCATTTGGGGGCATTTTGGATATCGAACAGTTCAAACAAGAAGCTGAGAAAATAAAACAAAGCCTGAGTGCCTTGAGAGTCGCCGAGCGCAATGCAGTGATTCCCTTCATGAACGGTGACTTTACCCAATGGGATCTATATCTGGCATCCTCCTCTGAATATGCGATGAGATTGATAGACGGATTCATCTCCATGCTCGAGTCGAGGAATCTTGTTTGCGTCGCCCAGCTTCTCCGCGCACAGGTTGGAGTCTGCCTGAGGACATTCGCGTTATTCGCCGCGGAAGACCAGGATGACTTTCTCAAGCAGGTGTTTCAAGGTGTGCCTGCGAACAAGCTGAAAGATTTCTCGGGTGAGAAGATGTCTGATAGAAGACTTCAAGACTTACTCGAGAAGTTCGATCCAAAGGTAAAAGATGTATACAAGGTGACGTCTGGATTCGTTCACTTCTCCACTGATATTCTGTCGAGCATTGGTGTGCCTGGGGAGGGCTATGAGGTCGAGTTTAATTTTGGAGCCGAGCCCAACGAGAGAAACAATGTGCCTCTCGTGGAATACGGCAAGGCGTTCTGCCACTATGTCGACCTGCATCTCCAGATGCTCCATAAGGTGATTGCTTCGGATGAATGGTATGCCGATCGATTCCGTATCGATTCCGATGGTCCTGCAGACGAAGCCTCGACAAGCGAGAAGGTGTAGGTCAAACGCATTGACGCTGCCTTGACAGCATCCCGATAAAATAACGAATGGGAGGTTCCCTGCGAAATGTGCGCCTCTGTATATTCTCGCTAGGAAGCCCCCGACCGATAAGCCGTCGTTAAGTTCAATTTGAGTTCAGCTTGGGTGCCCGAAAATCGCCCAACTCTGAAAAAAGGGGAGACAACGGTATACCATGTAGACGAGAGGCTATGGAAGTGCACGATTTGATCACTGAGTGGGAGTAGAACACACGTTCTGTATAACGTTATAGCACCAGGTGGCAGGCGTAGTTTCAATCGAAGCTACGCTTGCTGCTATATATGGGTCGATGGCGGTATCAATGCCCACGATGCTTCTGCTTGCGCTTCAACTTCCGCTGCTCGAAGCGCGCCTCCGCCTCATCCGCGCGACGCTGGCTTCTTGCGCGGGCCGATTCCTGCTTCATCGCCTCCCGCTGACTCGCGAGCGCCTGCTGCGCCTTGGTGCCCATCGCCGGCTGCTTAAGGGCCTTCGACGCCTCGCGGGCTCGGCGCTTGGGGTTTTGCGGGCTTGCTCGTCTCGGCGGGATCGCCACCGAAGAACGCGAGCTCCGCCCATTTGCTTGTAACGAATTGCAGGATTTCCTCATCGGACGGTTCCGCGCCGAAGACGATGCGGGCGACGCCGTATGTTCTGTCCTCGGCGTGTTCCGCCAGCCCGACCCAAAATTGGCCGTCGTGATATACGGTCAGGGTGGGCGACACGCTGATCTGCATGGCTGGTTCCTCCTTTATGTAGATGACCATGCAGAGAAGGGACAACCAAGGAGGCAGGTTACTGATGCGGACCCCCGCACGCCCGCGACTACCCGACGGGGACTGTGTTTTCATCTCTGATGCCCGCATTGTAGCACGCGCGGATTTACGATGTTGATTGCCGGCGCCTAGACGGAGATGAAGGCGGTTCGATCTAGGTCAAGCCGGTCGCTCGTTCATGAAGCGGCCGATTCCCTGAAAATAAAAGGCGCCCACGAGGACACCTACAGGCTATCTTCGAACTACTTGGTTTGGGGCAGACGGAGGAAAAAATAGGGCAGAATCGCTCTCACGATCCCGCCCCGCAAACCCGAGGGTTTCTAACTGGCTCCATTATTCCGGGCTTCTCAGTTCTGTCATTGACCCAGGTATCACCCGTCTCCTATAGCGAGTGAATATAAAAATAGGGCAGAGTCGCTTGCGCAAGTCCGCCCCTAAAACCGTGAAGGTTTTGCTATCTGCAGGCTATTCTACCAACCCGAGCGATTCTGTCAACCTGCGAAGGAACTCGAGCGCGGAGCGAGCTGCGGCGTCGGGCCCCTTGCCGGGCAGCGCCTCGGTTTCGCCGTCGGCCCTGGCGAACATCTCGGCGAGCTCGGATGCGGCGCGCGAGCGCGAGGAGCCCTCGGGTACCAAGCCGGAGTGCGCCACGAGCACGGTCGCGACCTCCTGCATGGCCGTATTCCCCATCCACTTCCTCCTGGTCGCCTTGGGAATTCCCACGGCGGCCACCCTTCGGGAGACGCCGCTGGACGCCGAGCCCCGGGCGGCGCCCCTCTCGGCGAAGCAGTTGATCAGGCACGAGCCGTGCGCGGCGCAGTTGCGGACGGACTTCACGCGCTTGAGGTCGTAGTGGGAGGCCTCGAGGCGCCTGTCGCCCCATCGCCTGGCGCAGAAGCGCACGAAGTCGATGAGGGTGCCGAACGAGGTGAGCTCAAGGAAGGCCCAGGCAGGCATGTCGCCGGAGTACTTCGCGTAGAGGCTCGAGCTGTAGGGGCTGCGGCCGCTCATCTTGAGCTCGCGCAGGCGGTACTCCCTGTTTGCAGTGGTAAGCGATGCCATGTAGTCGGCCACGATGGCGTAGCCGTCCTCTCCACGGTCCTCCATCTCGCGAAGCAGTGTCACCTTCTGGAAGTGCTCGATGTCGAGCGTCATGCCGAGCAGGGCGTGGCGCAGCTCCTGGTCGAGCGCCGCGAGCAGGCGCAGCTGGCCGAAGTCGAGGTCTACGTAGCGGCCGTCGCGCGGGCCTCCCTCGTATTTCGAGAAGAGTTTGCGGTAGGATGCGAGCTTGAAGAAGTTGCACTTGTCGCGCAGGTAGTCCGCGGCCTTTTCCTCGGAACACAGCTCGAAGGCTACGCCCTTCTGCTTGAGGTGCTCTATCTGCTGCTCGATCGTGAGGATCGGCTTCCTATCGTGGGGTTCGGCCATGCTCGGTCTCCTGTCATAAAAAGTATTGCCTATTTTACCAGCATGTCCTCGACATTCGGTGGAAGCCTCATCGTCGACTCATGGGCAAGCCGCCCGATACGACTCCCTTTCCCTGTCAGTAGTGCAGTCGCCTGACCTGCGGCTTTGGAATCTCGTTGGAAGCCGCTCGCGACCAATCATTTGCAGTTGTTGCGAGTGGCTTGCGCGTGATGCTGCGGTTGAGTTTCAGAAACGGGCGATTCCGCCCAATTGGGCACCCGAATCACGGTCGGAAGCTCCTTTGGGACAAAAACAAAAACTCAATGCCCTGAGTTTGAAAAAAGTTTTTGAGGTTGTCCCAACTTTTGTCCCCGAAGCCGACGAAACGCGACATCGCGTTATTCGGCGGCACGCGTTCCGTGTCGATGCCGAAAACTGGGTGCAACTGGAATGACGGGACGGCAGAACCAAAGCCACCAGCGAAATAGTGGGAATAACAGCCCTCGAACCCTTTGGTTCGAGGGCTTTCTTTTTGCATCTCTACCTGGGAAAACGACCCAATTATTCCCGTGTGTCCCTACTGGGCGGTACAACGGAGTACTCGGCGGTACGGGAATAATTAGGCCCTGCGGGAATAATTCACAATTCGGGTCCCCCGAAGGCCGATTTCGAGCGGATGAAACTGACTTGAAACTGCGAGGCGGATTCAAGCCCTCTTCAATTGCATTCGCCCAGGTCAACAAATGGGAATAAAGAAATGCGAAAATCGGTTTCCGCAGTTTCAGTGACCCCGAATGCCGCCGAATAACGCCGTGTATTCTGAGCGTATTGCTTGCATTGTTGCATTATTTTCCACAATGCAAGCATGGAATAAATCGAAGTCATACGAGCCACCAACGACATCGCCTCTTCCCAAAGGGGGCTCTTCACATCTGTGCAGGCGAAGGTGCTCGGCGTCGAGCGGTACGCGCTCTCGAGGCTGGAAGGGCTCGGCAACATAGAGAGGCTCGCGAAGGGCGTCTACCGCATGGGCGGCTCGCCGAGCACGCGGGAGGAGGACGTCCTCGCGGCCTGACTGTCGATCGACCCGGGGAGGCGCCCCGTCGCCATGGGGGCGACGGCTGCATGGCTCTACGGCATCGGCGAGGTCAGCCCCTCGCCCTACGAGTTCTGCACGCCCGAGAGAAAGCAGACTAAGCGCCCGAACCTGATTCATCAGGAAGCGCCGCCTCGACCCGAAGGACGTGGCGATCGTCTCGGACATCCCGGCGACGAGGCCCTGGCTCACGGTGGTGGACCTGATAGACTCCGGGGAGGAACTGAGCCTGGTCGCGAACGTGCTCGCGGACGCGCTCGAAAGGGGCCTCGTCGAAGACGAGGGCGCGCTGAGGGAGAAAATCGACGCCGGGGGGCAAAAGCCGGGATGCCGGCGGGGGCCAGCCTGTACGATTCGTTAGCTAGGAGGCGGGAAGAATGACGTACGAGAACGGCGGTCAGCTCGACAGGGCCCTGAAGAGGGCCGTTCGCGACAGGGGCGGTGACCCCGGGGACGGCTGTCGTCGGGCTTTGCGCGACCGGTTCCTGCGCAGGGTGTTCAGCAACCCCGACGGCCGGTTTATCCTCAAGGGCGGAAGCGGGCTGCTCGCGCGCATCCCCGACGGCCGCGTCACGCGCGACATCGACTTCGCGACGGCATCTGTGTTTGATAGCGTTCAATTTACGGGTTGGGGCTGCGGTGGAAATCCTGGACCAAAAGAGGACCAGGATTTCCACCGCAGCCCCAACCCGAAAATCAGGCTTGACTAAACACAGACGGTCTGCTGCGCGAGTACTTCCCGAAGGGGACCGGCTTCTCTGCGGTCTCGGACGAGGAGGTCGAGCGGGTGTACGATGCCATCAACCGCAGGCCCCACAAGCGCCTGGGGTTCAGGACGCCCTACGAGGTCCACTACTCAGGGGTGTTGCAGTTGCTCTGAGAATTCAAGCTCGAAAAGGCGCAAGCAAAGGTATCTTGACTACGCTCTAAAGCGTGGCGTGAAGTCCGGCATCGTTGACGCGCTGAGGCTTCAGGGAATTGCCGCGAGCGAGGTTGATGCAGTTTCTGTTGTGGTTGACGAGCATTCGACTTCGATCGACGGAAAGTACAACCTGGCAGAATCGGTTGATGAGGAGCTGCGCTGCGGCATGTTCAACCCAACGTGGCAGACCTCCTACCCTCCTGTATTTAGCGACTGGCTGCCCAAGATTCCAGTCTCCTATGTCGACTCCTCCAAGGTGGCTATGGTGAGGGCGGCTGACGTGACGGCGAACTGGGCATTTATGGCCGAGCGCGACAAAGAGACATATCCGCGAGCCTACGAGATGCTATCAAAGGCGACGGTCCTCGGGCTTCTGTAGCGTTGGACATGTAACTATCTGTCTTTTCAAAAGCCGTGAAGATCTTGGTGGATGATAAATTGCGATTTGTCCGCCTCGGCAGCGAAGTCGGCGAACTCCTGTTGGAGGGACAACGGGGGAATTGCAATGGGAATAGCGGCCAAGTCTGCTGCGCTGATGTTTGCCTGATGGACACTTCCCTTCGCTATATTACGAAGGACTCGCTTTCCTTCCTTTGAATTCAGGTAACCAGATACATATTCGGCAGAGCTGTGGTCAGCGAACCTTACGCACACGATGTACCCAGCAATAACCATGGTCTCTGACTGATGAAAAACGCAAGTTTTCCCAACCTTGTCAATGCTGTTGGTTCGATTAAAAAGCATATCGCCATAGCGGACGGTAGCATTTTCGAGAGCTTGGCCCTTTAGGGTGATTCGCTTTGTATCGGTTAGGTCAAGGATGCCGTCGTCGGTGATATTGTTCATTCGGATGTAGACATAATCGCCATCGGCGCCGGCTTTTGCTGAAGTGCCGTAGTGCATTTCTATGCTGTAGTTGCCGATTGTTTCGATTGGCCATGATGCGTGTGTCTTGGTTCTAAACATCTCGACAAACCGTGATTTGACTTAACAGATATACCTTCTATGAGAGTCCCTTACGTTGTCCTGATCGACCATTGCGTACATCAACGTTGTATCAATCTTTTGATGGCCAAGCAGCTTCTGCACCTGCTCGATGGGCATTCCTTTTCCAATTGCTTTGGTGGCCAGCGTTCTCCTGAACTTATGTGGGTGGACGTGTTTGACGCCTGCTTTTGTTCCCAAGGAGCGAAGGCGGAGCTCGACTCCGCTTACTTGCAGCCTAGAACTCGGCTTTGTGAGACTACAGAATAGCGCGGCGACGTTATCGCTGCGTTCTTGCAGGTAGTTGTTTAGGTGCAGCTTTGTAGTCGCATCAAAATAGACGACTCTCTCTTTGTTGCCCTTTCCGAGTACAATGCACTCTCGCCGATTTAGATCAACGTCTTCTCGATTGAGCGAGACGAGTTCGCCTATTCTCATCCCTGTTGAACTAAGAAGGTTGATGATTGCCAGATCCCTCTTGCAAGAACAGGCGTCTGTGAGGGCTATAAGTTCTTCATCAGAATATACGGACTTGACCGTTCTCTTTGAGCGAATCTTTTTAATGCGTCGTGCAGGGCTTTTGAGTATATGGTTCTCGTCTTCAAGCCAAGAGAAGAATGACGACAGGATGCGCCTGACGTTGTCGACGGTGATGCTCCCTGCGTTATTACCCATGGGATATTCGCTCAGGTATGTTCGTAAGTCATCTGAACTAATCCGGACAATTGGTTTTTTGATTGCTTCGAGCGCCCTTGTAAGTGTGGCCTTGTAGTACCTGATGGTCTTAGGCGAGCATCCCTCGATGGTTTTGGCTGCGAGGAATCGCTCCATGTACTTTGAGGCCTCGTCTTCGACATTGCTGAGCGCGTTCACTTCAAGTTCGATGCCCCTGAGTTCGCTCATAAGGACGCTCTCGAGATACGAAAGCACTTCGCCGCTAACGAGTGCCTGCATTTTTGTGAGAACCGCGTTTGCTATTTCGATCGTCGTGTGCATCAGTTCCTCCCATCCCGATATGGATGGGAGGAACGTATCACGCGAGGAATCGGTCTAGAAGGGCGTCGCGCTCTGCGGAAAGGGCGTCGACCTCTTGCTCGAGTGCAAATTGCGATTTGTCGACCTGAGCGACGAAAGAGGCGAACTCTTGCTGAAGCTCAAGGGGAGGCAAGGGAACCGTCATTCTCTTTAGAGCTTCTTTGGTAATTGCCTCCCTTGTTGCTCCAGCCGCTCTTGAGCCGTTTAGCAGGAGTCTCTGATACGAATCACTGATCAGCACCGTGTTCAATAGCACCGGCAGCATCCGTTTTTGGTCGACTCTGACAATTGAGACATGCTGATTAACACGTCCACCAGCCAATTCATCCGGCAAAAGACATGAACGAGCAACCGAAGCGCCAGTAATATTCAGAAGCACGTCACCCTTCATCAGCGTGACGCCTTCTAGTTTTGCGGCTTGTTCATCATCAATACAAGCAAGGTCCTTCCACACGAAACGACCGTTGTGAACATTCATACTTCTGACCAGCGGAACACCTTCGGCCTTGTATGCCGTTTTGCCGCCTCGTGGTGTTGCTCCGGAACCCAACTTGGTACAGAGGTCTTCAAGCCTAACGAAAGGCCATTTTTTACCATCGACCGGATCGCCAAATACCTCTACAAACCGTGATTTGACGCTTTCCTTGAGAGCGGCGATTTGCTGTCTTTTGCTATTGATTTCATCTGTTAAGCGATTGAAACCGTCGATGAGGGCTCTCTGCTCGGAGAGCGTCGGGACTGGGATGGGGTATTTGAGCAGCTCATTCTTGTCTCCGCGAGGCCTGCCGGTTCCCGTGAAGGTGGACATATCGTAGTCGAAGAAGTCCTTCTGCCACAGGAGCAGATGGAGGAACTCGGGCAATAGGCTGTCGGTATTTATGCTTCGGAATACCAAAACGTCCTTGGAGCACGCCCCATCGCGGTCTGCGAGCCAAATCTTCTGCAGATAGGGGCGAATATTGGAGACGAGCGTGTCTCCCTTCTTGTATGCGGTGCCAGCACTTGCCGGAAGCTCTCCGCTATAGGCGGTTATGCCGCCACGATCCTTGACCATGTTCTCCGTTGTTACGTAAGTGTCGGTGGTGATGGAACTCTGGGCCACGCTGTTGGTAACGTAGGATGTGATGTCTCTAAGCGTCTTGACTACGGTGCCCTGGGCGAACGAGCGGGGCTTGTAGAAAGAGCGGGGAATCGTAAGAGTCTCGTCGAACTTCTCGGCATCAAAGTCGATGAAATCGGTGGTCTTGGCATAGTAGTAGTACTGGGCAAGGTCGCCGGGCTCAACCTGCTCGCCGGAGAACCATGCTCTGATGATGCCGCTTAGCGAGTTCGTGTCGTCCGATTCGTCGTCCGAATAGAGCACGCCCTCACCATCGATGGGCTGTATCCCCTCGTTGCCTTTGCGATTGCTCCATTTGTAGCCAAGGAAAGAGGCGATTTCCTTGGTCGTGTTAGGTGAGTTGATGATGAGCGTCTGTTCGCCGCAGACGAGACCCCAAACGCGCAGGCGTTTGCGCTCTTCCTTGTGCGCATAGCGATAGAACAGCTCGTTCTCTGCTTTGAGCTGTGAGTTCTTGTCGGCCGCCTTCCAAGTCTTGCTCTTTCGAAGGGTCTTGAGCTCCTTCGATGATTCGAAAAGATGGCAATAAACGTTGAAGTGGCGAGTGTTTGCCCATTCGTTCCAGCCAGCCTCTCCTGCGAGAAAAGCCCGGTAAGTATCTCCGTCTACATTAATTGTGTCGAGATAAGCGTTGAAAGCGCTTTCGTCTTTCCAACCAGTGAGCTTCCTGCGCTCAAAAACAGCGTCAACGAAATCAAGTGCGTTCGCATTGCGGGGCGGGATCTCGTCAAAGCGACGTAGGAACATAATTGCGACGTTTGTTCCTGTGGCCGCGAATGTGCCTGATCCAAACCTGGCGATGGAGACGATCTCGAAGGAGCTCAAAAGCACATCGCGTGCGGCCATGAAACTCGAGCTCGTGCTCTTGTCGAGGATCGAGGTGGGGAGGACAATGGCGGCGTAGCCTCCGGGCCGAACAAGCTGTGCCGCACGCTCGACAAAGAGGGTCTCGATTTCCGAGCCGCTATCGCTGATGGTTTCCAGCACTTTGAGTTCGTTGTTGTGAAGCTTGAGATGCGGTTTGAAGGCCGCGACAGAGTACGGGGGATTGGCGACAAGAATGTCGAAGCGTCCCCTGTCGGTTCGGCTGTCGATTCCCTTGTCGGGATAATTTTCAAGTCCGTCGCCGAAGACCACGTTGCCCTGCCCTGCGCCATGCATGTAGAACGAGACCTTGGAAACGCGAGCGAGTCGATAGTCCTTCTCGATGCCGACGAGATTGTCTCTGACCCAGTCGGCGTCTCCGAGGTCATCCTCTATGGTCGGATCATATTGGCATGCGGCGTCGGAGATTTCTTCGAACCCTTCTGTGAGAAAGTGCCCCGCGCCGCAGGCGTAATCGATAACGCGTGGATAGTGCACGGCACCAGCCTCGTCCTGCACGATGCTGTCGAGTGGGAGTGACTTCCAAATAAAACGGGTGATGGGCACAGGTGTGAAGAATTGGCCCTCGTTTTGCTTAAAGCCCTGATTAAGGAGCTGTTCGAAGAGGTCGCCCAAGAATTGAATGTCTTGAGTTCCTACGATGCGATACGGCTGTAGAAGTTGCACCGTCTCTACGAGTACCTTGCCGTTCTGAAGAAAGGGTTGATTTCCGATCTCAACCGAACACATTGAGCAAATAGG
>NZ_QRHM01000022.1:0-8671 GCF_003470325.1 Collinsella sp. AM24-1
GCGCTGCATGAGCATGCCCTTCTGGCGCGAGGACCTCTAAGTCTTTAACGTTCCGGTGCGGTCCCCCTACAACCGCACCGGTTTCGCCCGTCAAACGGGCACCACTTTTTAGTAATTCACTTTTTCGAAAGGATACGAACCATGGGTGTTAACCTCTCCGGCCGTAGCTTCCTCAAGCTCCTCGACCTCACCACCGAGGAGATCGAGTACCTGCTCAAGCTCTCCAAGAACTTCAAGGACATGAAGCGCGCCGGCGTTCCTCACCGCTATCTCGAGGGCAAGAACATCGTCCTGCTCTTCCAGAAGACCTCCACTCGTACCCGCTGCGCCTTCGAGGTCGGCGGCATGGATCTGGGCATGGGCGTCACCTACCTCGATCCGGGTTCGTCGCAGATGGGCAAGAAGGAGTCCATCGAGGACACCGCCCGCGTTCTCGGCCGCATGTATGACGGCATTGAGTTCCGTGGCTTTGCCCAGGACGACGTCGAGGAGCTTGCCGCTAAGTCCGGCGTGCCCGTGTGGAACGGTCTGACCACCGAGTGGCACCCCACCCAGATGCTCGCCGACATCCTGACCGTCCAGGAGAACTTCAACTACGACATCAAGGGCAAGACCCTCGTCTTCATGGGCGACTGCAAGAACAACGTCGCTCGCTCCCTCATGGTCGTCTGCTCCAAGCTCGGCATGAACTTCGTGGCCTGCGGCCCCGAGGAGTGCATGCCCGCTGACGACGTCATCGAGGCCTGCAAGCCCATCGCCGAGGCCAACGGCTGCACCATCAAGCTGACCACCGACGTCAAGGACGGCGTCACCGGTGCCGACGTTCTCTACACCGACGTTTGGGTCTCCATGGGCGAGCCCGACGAGGTCTGGGCCGAGCGCATCGCTCAGCTCACCCCGTATCGCGTTACCTCCGAGGTCATGGCTATGGCCAACCCGGGTGCCATCTTCCTGCACTGCCTGCCCAGCTTCCACGACACCAACACCACGATTGGCGCCGAGAAGTGCGAGCAGTTCGGCATCACCGAGCAGGAGGTCACCGACGAGGTCTTCGAGAGCCCCGCTTCCAAGGTCTTCGACGAGGCCGAGAACCGCATGCACACCATCAAGGCTGTCATGTACGCTACGCTCAAGTAAGAGCATCTAGCATCTCGCTCGGGGTGCATTGCTGCGCACCCCGAGCACTTTTGTCTGGTAAAAATCTCGCACCGAACGACATGCACGGCACGGAAGAGCCGCTTCGGGCGAGATCAGTAAATGATTTATGAAGGGGGGATGAGAACTATGACTGAGACCGCTAAGAAAAAGCGCGGTATGCCTTCATCGTTCACCATTCTTCTTGCTCTGCTGGCAATCGTCGCGGTTGTTACCGTTATCGTCTCCGGTACGTCCGGTGGCGCGGTTACCGCTGCCCGCTTGAGCGATTTCTGCACCGCCCCGGTCAAGGGCTTCGCTGACGCTCTGCCCGTCTGCCTCTTCGTTATGATCCTCGGCGGCTTCCTCGGCATGATGACCGAGACCGGCGCCCTGGACAACGGCATTGCCGTTCTGGTGCAGAAGCTTAAGGGCAATGAGATCATGCTCATTCCCGTGCTGATGCTCATCTTCTCCCTCGGTGGTACCACCTATGGTATGTGCGAGGAGACCGTTCCCTTCTACGCCCTGCTCGCCGCTACCATGATGGCTGCTGGCTTCGACCCCATGGTCGGCGCTGCAACCGTCCTGCTCGGCGCTGGCTGCGGCTGCCTCGGCTCCACGGTTAACCCGTTTGCCGTCGGCGCTGCCGTCGACGCTCTGACCGGCGTTGGCATTGAGGTCAACCAGTCCATCATCATCGGCCTCGGTGCCGTCCTGTGGATTGTTACCACCGCCATGTCCATCTTCTTCGTCATGAGCTATGCCAAGAAGGTCAAGGCTGACAAGGGTTCCACCATCCTTTCGATGCAGGAGCTCAAGGACGCCGAAGAGGCTCACGGCAAGGCTGCTTCCGAGGTTCACAAGGAGGTCAAGCTCACCGGTCGTCAGAAGGGTGTTCTGATCGCCTTTGCCTTCACCTTCGTCGTCATGATCGTCGGCTTCATCCCGCTGGCCGACCTTAACGAGGGCGTCGCCAACTTCTTCGATGCTGGCGCTGTCTATGACGCCGACGGTAACGCCATCGTTCAGGGCTGGTCTGCCCTGATCACCGGCCTGCCCATTGGTCAGTGGTACTTCGACGAGGCTTCCACCTGGTTCTTCCTCATGGCTGTCCTGATCGGTATTATCGGCGGCCTGTCCGAGAAGCAGATCGTCAACACCTTCATCACCGGCGCTGCCGACATGATGTCCGTTGTCCTCGTCATCGCCCTCGCCCGTGGTATCTCCGTCCTCATGGCTAGCACCGGCCTCGACGTCTACGTCCTCGACGCTGCCGCCAATGCTCTGGCTGGCCTGTCCGGCGTGATCTTCGCTCCCATGAGCTTCCTGGTCTACTTCGGCCTGTCCTTCCTAATCCCCTCGACCTCCGGTATGGCTACTGTCTCCATGCCCATCATGGGACCGCTGGCTGTTAAGCTCGGCTTCTCGCCCGAGGTCATGGTCATGATCTTCTCCGCCGCCATCGGCGTCGTGAACCTGTTCACCCCGACCTCCGGCGCCATCATGGGCGGTCTTGCCCTGGCCAAGATCGAGTGGACGACCTGGCTCAAGTTTGCTCTTAAGCTCATCGTCGCTCTCTCCGTCGTCTGCGCCATCATCCTGACCGTCGCTTGCGTGATGCTCTAAGTACCCCTTGGGTACCCCACGGAAACCATGACGATCCTGTAAAGGATCACCTGGTCATCGTCTGTCCGGTGGGGTAACCCCACCGGTAGACTCCTACCTTTAGCCTCCTCCCGTTCCGTGCGCGGGAGGGGGCGACTTGCGTTCCGGCGTTTTACCAAACGCCGGAACCGGTCGACGCTGCGCGCCGCCCAGGACGACAATTTGTCATTCAAAAGGCAAGGCATGACCAAAAGGTCTATGCCTTGCCTTTTTCATGCCAACTTGTACGTCCTGGACGGCGCTCGCTGACTTATGCTCATCCTGCGGCGCTGCCTTTGTTGGTGTAAAGGTGTCAGATTGCTTTGCGCCATGCCCTCCTCTTTCACGTCACCTTGCTCGCTCTGGTGGGCTTTCGCTGACTTATGCTCAACCTGCGGCGCTGCCATTGTTGGCGCAGGGGGCGGCTTGCTCGCTCTGGTGCCTGTTCGCTGTCCGTTCTCTGCCCGCGACGTTTCTGCTGTTGGTGCAAAGGGGTCAGGTTACTTTGCGCCAAAAGGGGAAGTTGCGGTGGAATAGTTCCCGTTTGGCCGTCTTGAGGGGTTAAACAGGAGCTATTTCACCGCAACTTATCGATGGCGTGTTTGGTTGGCGCCTGTTGATGGCCTGGGCATCGGGGAGGGCAGGCTCCGTTATAATCGCGTAGGAACTTAATTTACGAAACGGGACGGGAGCCATACATGCGCCAGGGTTTCGACAACGCGAAGTATATCGAGCTGCAGGCTGCTCACATTAAGGAGCGCATCTCGCAGTTTGGCGGCAAGCTGTATTTGGAGTTTGGCGGCAAGCTGTTCGATGACTATCATGCCAGCCGCGTGCTACCGGGTTTTGAGCCGGACAGCAAGTTCCGCATGCTCAAAAGCATCGCCGACGATGTCGAGGTTATCATCGCGATCAACGCGAACCACATCGAGAAAAACAAGGCTCGCGGTGACCTGGGCATTACCTATGACGAGGATGTGCTGCGCCTGGTTGACCTGTTCCGCGGCAACGGTTTTGCTGTCGCGGCCGTGGTTATCACGCAGTATGCCGGTCAGCCCGCTGCCGACGTCTTCCGCAATCGTCTGAATGCACTCGGCATTCCCGCCAAGCTGCACTATCCCATTGAGGGCTATCCGCACGACGTCGATCTGATCGTTTCTGACGAAGGCTATGGCAAGAACGAGTTTGTCGAGACCACCCGTCCGCTCGTCGTCGTGACGGCGCCCGGCCCTGGCTCGGGCAAGCTCGCCACTTGCCTCTCGCAGCTGTATCACGAGCATAAGCACGGTACCGCCGCCGGCTATGCCAAATTCGAGACCTTCCCGGTCTGGAATCTTCCTCTGACGCATCCGGTCAATATTGCCTACGAGGCCGCCACGGCTGACCTCGACGACGCCAATATCATCGATTCGTTCCACCTTGAGGCCTACAGCAAGACCACGGTCAACTACAACCGCGACGTCGAGGCCTTCCCGGTGGTCCGTGCCCTGATGGAAAAGATCCTGGGCAAGAGCCCCTACCAGAGCCCCACGGACATGGGCGTCAATATGGTCGGCTTTGCCATCACCGATGACGATGCCTGCCGCGACGCTTCCAAGATGGAGATCGTTCGCCGCTACTTTACCGCGGTCGAAAATGTGCGCCGTACCGGCGTGGGCGATGAGCAAGTCGACCGTCTCAAGATTATTATGAAGAAAGCCGGTATCGACAAGAATTACTCGCCAGCACGCTCGGCCGCCCTTACCAGGGAGCAGCTGACGGGTGGCCCCGTAGGCGCCATGGTCATGCCCGACGGCTCCGTGGTGACCGGTAAGACTTCCACGCGCCTGGGCGCCGCGAGCTCGCTCATCATGAACGCCCTCAAGCATGTCTCGGGCGTCGACCTTGAGCTCGAGGTCATTAGCGATGAGGCGATCGAGCCCATCAGCAAGCTCAAGACGCATTTCCTGGGAAGTAAAAACCCGCGCCTCCACACCGACGAGACGCTTATGGCGCTGTCGATCACCTCGGCCACGAGTGAGACGGCCGCTCGCGTCCTTTCGGGCCTGGAGCAGTTGCGCGGTTGCGATGCCTTCTTTAGCGTGATCATCTCGCCGACGGACGAGACGGTACTGCGCAAACTGGGTATCAACGTGTGCTGCGAGCCCAAGTTTGAGCGCCGCGGTTTCTTCCATCGCTAAGTTTGAAGCACCGCGGTAATTGCATTGCATTTTGGCCGTATCGGGTTAGCGCCCGGTACGGCTTTTTGATCAATAAAGCGCCTATTTCGGCGAAAAATAGCCGTTTACCTGCCTAGAAACAATTTGAGCGGTATACAATAACCATAACTGTTTCATCCTTAGCGGGATGCCGCATGATGGATATTACCTGCCATCGTGAGGTGTGTCGGTCGCGCACGGCGCGTTAGATGCTCGTGCTCGGTTTGAGGAGGCTGCTATGGCGGGCAAGGGTCGTGCGAGTGTCAACGATATGAAGCGTGTCGAGGTGCTGGTGTTGATGGAGATCGACCAGCAAACCGAAGACAATGGCGGGCCGTATGGTTTCTCGCGCAAAACGCTTGCCGAGCGCGTGGGGGTTTCGCCGTATCGTGCCCGCGCCGCAATCGATCGCTTGGATTCCGAAGGCATGATTGATGTCGTCTCGCGTTATAGCGACGACGGCGGTCAGCTTGCAAATGGTATTTGCCTCACCGAACGTGGCGAGTGGTATCTTGAGGGCGTCCGGACCGGCATGCTCGTTCAGGAAATGCTCGAGGACGAGGTTGCTGATCGATAGCAGCATGTAACCCTTGCCATAGCGACGCCGTCTGGGAAACCGGGCGGCGTTTTGTTTCAAGATTGAGAAATGCAATCGCACGCGAGAAAAATTGCGAACGGTCCGCGGCACGAGTATTACAATGAAGACCCGTAAGATGTGGATAAACAACTTCTACGGGAAGCGCAGGTAACTCAATATGACCAAGCATGTGTTCGTAACCGGTGGCGTGGTTTCGTCCCTGGGCAAGGGTATTACCGCGGCCTCGCTGGGCCGTCTGCTCAAGTCGCGTGGCTACAAAGTAACGATGCAGAAGGCCGACCCGTATCTGAACGTCGACCCCGGTACCATGAGCCCCTTCCAGCATGGTGAGGTCTTTGTAACCGAGGATGGTTACGAGTCCGACCTGGACCTGGGTCATTACGAGCGCTTTATTGATGAGAACCTGACCCGCGATTCCAACTTTACGACCGGTGCCATCTACAAAAGCCTAATCGCCCGCGAGCGTCGCGGCGACTTTTTGGGCGGTACCGTGCAGGTGATTCCTCACGTCACCAATGCCATTAAGGATAAGTTCCGCCGCATCGAAGAGCAGACCGGCTCCGATGTAGTCATCACCGAGCTGGGCGGCACGATCGGCGACATCGAGTCCCAACCGTTTGTCGAGGCCATTCGTCAGTACCGCAAGGAGGCCGGCCCCGAGAACGTCTGCTACATCCACGTGTCGCTCGTTCCCTATATTGCCGCCGCCCACGAGGTCAAGACCAAGCCCACGCAGCATTCCGTCAAGGAGCTCCGCAGCTTTGGCATCCAGCCCGATATCATCGTGCTGCGCTCCGACCACCATATCGATGACGCTATCCGCGGAAAGATCGCAAGCTTCTGCGACGTCGACACCGATTGCGTCTTTACCAATGAGGACTGCGCGAGCATCTACGACGTGCCGCAGCTGCTTGCCGAGCAGGACTTTGACCTGCGTATTTGCGAGCGCCTGGGCCTGGACCCGCGTGAGCGCGACATGAGCGAGTGGAATGAGTTCCTGCGTAAGCAGAACCATGCCAACCATCACGCCGATAAGGTTAAGATTGCCGTCGTGGGTAAGTACACGCAGCTGCCCGATGCGTACCTGTCGGTTATCGAGGCCCTGCACCATGCGGGCGTCTTCTACGATCGCCATGTGGACGTCCAGCTGGTCGACGGCGAGAGCCTCGACGAGCAGAATGTCTCCGAGGTTCTGGGCGACGCCTCGGGCATCCTGGTCCCCGGCGGCTTTGGCAAGCGCGCCCTGGAGGGCAAGATCCTCGCGGCCGAGTTTGCCCGTGAGCACAAGATTCCGTATCTGGGCATTTGCCTGGGTATGCAGGTCGCCGTGTGCGAGTTCGCCCGCAACGTCGTCGGCCTTGCCGGCGCCAGCTCCTCTGAGTTCGATCCGGACGGCCCGTTTAGCGTCATCGATCTGATGAGCTCGCAGGAGGACGTGACCGAGAAGGGCGGCACCATGCGCCTGGGCGCCTATCCGTGCAAGCTCGCCGCCGATACCCTTGCTCGCGAGGCATATGGCGAGGAACTCGTCTACGAGCGTCACCGTCACCGCTTTGAGTTCAACAACGCCTTCCGCGACCAGCTCGAGGATGCCGGCTTGGTTATCTCTGGCCTCTCGCCCGACGAGCGCCTGGTCGAGATGGTCGAGCTGCCGCGCGACGTGCATCCGTGGTATGTGGCAACCCAGGCTCATCCCGAGTTCAAGAGCCGCCCGACCAACCCGCAGCCGCTGTTCCGCGAGTTCGTGCGCGCTTCGATCGGCCAGCACGAGGGTGTCGACCGTCTGCAGGTGACGCCCATGAACCTCGCTACGGACTAAGGGTGCCGGCGAATAAGGAACATACCGAAGCTACTCCCTCGTCGCTCGCCGTGGCGGCGGGGGAGTATCTCGATTACCTCGCGGTCGAGCGGGGCTTGGCGCGCAACACGATTGCGGCCTATCGTCGTGACCTGACGACGTACTGCGCCTATCTGGAGCGGGCGGGTATTGTGTCTTTTGAAGAGGTGACCCGTCAGATCGTGGAGGGCTTTGTCGCCGATCGCCGCGACGGAGGCTATTCCGACGCCTCGGTGGAGCGTGCGCTTGCTGCCGTGAAGGGCCTGCATGCCTTTTTGGTGCGCGATGGGGCCGTGGCCCAAAACCCGACGGCGGCGTTGCGCCTGCCTAAAAAGGCTGAGCGTTTGCCGGAGTATCTATCGGTGGAGGATGTCTCGGTGCTGCTCGATCAAGACTTTCCCGAGGGCGAGATGGGACTGCGCGACCATGCCATCTTGGAAGTGCTCTACGGATGCGGTTTGCGTGTGAGTGAGCTGGTTGGGCTCGATGTGGGCGATATCCATATTGACGATGGCTTTGTACTCGTTCGCGGTAAGGGCTCAAAGGAACGCCTGTCCCCACTGGTGGGAAGCGCGGCGCGAGCTCTGACGCTCTATGTAACTGAGGGGCGTTCTCGCTTGGCGGCCCATGCCCGCGGAACCGAGACCTCGGCGGTCTTTTTAAATAAGAACGGACGTCGCCTGTCGCGCCAGGCCGTGCATGCGATATGCGAGCGGTATGGGCGTCAGGTGGGACTGGTGGGGCTCCATCCCCATACCTTGCGCCACTCCTTTGCCACCCACATGCTCGCGGGCGGTGCCGACCTGCGTGTGCTGCAGGAGATTTTGGGCCATGCCGATATTTCGACCACACAGGTCTACACGCATGTCGACCGAACGCAACTGACCGAGGTCTATCTGGCGGCGCATCCGCTGGCGCATCGTTAACACATCGCTGACCTGTATATTTATAGGTATTTGGGGACGGGCCCCAGATTGCCGTGGCGTGCTTTTGCGCGCGCATGGGCAATCTGGGGTCCGTCCCATTTTTCGCCACTTGGCGTCGCGGTGGTGGGCCGCACGTGCCTTGGGTGGGGGAGTTTGGGGGCGATGTGAACGGCATGTAAAGGGACGCAAAAATCGCCTCAAGGTCAACTTGAAGGTTGAGGTTCGCGGGCGTGGTTCTACAGGTGGCATCCCGCCGTTGCTGCAAACACAACATATTGTGTTTTCGAACATATGCTCGGGGGTGTTTTACAACATATTGGGGGTGGAATGG
>NZ_QRHM01000022.1:8724-33276 GCF_003470325.1 Collinsella sp. AM24-1
GTGGGGAGGGGTGGGGGAAGGGGTGGGGAAAGGTGTTGAAAAATGGGGCGGTTCCCCATATTATTGATGACGTCGACAGGCGGGGTGGTTCCCCGCGTACGTGCCATCTGAGTAACCGAGGGGAGGGCGCACATGGGAATGACTGGTGCATACGAGCGCAATCTCGATGCAAAAGGTCGTCTGTCCCTGCCTGCACCCCTTCGCGAGGAGCTTGGAGAGCACGTTCGCGTGTTCAAAGCCCTGGATGTCGATGCTCTGTACGTGTTCTCTGCCGAGGCCTTCGATAAGTGGGTCGAAGGACTCTTCGCGGGTCGTGAGGGCCACGAGGGTTTTAACCCGCGTGACATTAATGACCAGAAGCTCATGAGGGCGATCAACAAGCGCACCACGTCGATGGATGTGGACAGCGCCGGTCGTATCGGTCTTTCCGAGTCTCTCCGCAAGCAGGCGAATCTCGACCGCGAGGTCACGGTTGTGGGCAACTACGACCACCTTGAGGTTTGGGACCGCGCTACGGCCGATGAGGACGATGACGATGAGGCCCTGCTGGACCTCTTCTTCTCGTAAGGGCAAGGCACGGGTAACGGATGGAGCGTGGGATCTTGACACAAGAATATCGGCATGAACCTGTCATGCTCGGCGAAGTACTTGAATCGCTGCGGCTAAAGAGCGGCTCCGTTGTCTGCGATTGCACCCTTGGCGGTGCCGGCCATTCGGTAAAGATGGCCGCGCAGGTGGGGGAGACGGGCCTTTTGCTCGGCGTCGATCAGGACGACATGGCCCTCGAGGCCGCTGGCGCCCGTCTGGACCGCGAGGTTCCCGGCGTTCCGCACCAGCTGCTGAAGGGCAACTTCGGCGACTTGGACGAGCTGCTTTGCTCGGCCGAGGTGCCCGGGGTCGATGGCTTCCTGTTCGATTTGGGCGTTTCGTCACCGCAACTCGATATCCCTGGGAGGGGCTTTTCGTATAACGAGGACGCCCCATTGGACATGCGGATGGATCCGGGTAATAACACCTTAAACGCAGCTGAGGTCATCAACACCTATAACGAACACGACCTCGCCCGGATTCTACGCGTCTACGGCGAAGAGAAGTTCGCCTCGCAGATCGCGCGCGAGATCGTGCGCCGCCGCGAGCAAGAACCGATCGAAACCACCGGGCAATTTGTCGAGATCATCAAGGCGGGTATCCCGGCTGCCGCTCGTCGGCATGGCGGACACCCGGCCAAGAGAAGTTTCCAGGCCATTCGCATCGAGGTCAATCACGAGCTCGATGTGCTCGAACGAGGGCTTGATGCCGCCACCAGGTGGCTCAATCCGGGCGGACGTATCTGCGTCATCTCGTATCACTCGCTTGAGGACCGTATCGTAAAGAATCACTTTAAGGAGATGAGCCAGGGGTGCACGTGTCCGCCGGAGATTCCGGTGTGCGTGTGCGGCAACGTGCCGATACTCAAGGTCATCACCCGCAAACCCTTGGTTGCCCAGCCTGATGAGGTTGAGCGCAACCCTCGGGCGAGATCAGCCAAAATCCGCGTGGCGCAGCGTCTGTAGGCGCGACCGCGCGATATTGGACCTCCCGCTCGCACCATAAACGAAGCTTAAACACACTACCAACGTACTCGGGATGGGAGGCGGCATATCATGGGCTACAACACTTCAAGCGCAGCACTCGCCTATGATATGAACGCCATGCCCGCCTATCGTGAGACGCCGCAGGCCCCCGTTGCTCCCCGTGAGCAGCGCACGCCGCGCTTTGATGTCTACACGGGCGCGGGCCGTCAGGCAAACCAGGCGGTAAGCCCGGTTTTCATGAGCGTTCTTAAAACGTTTTGCATCATTGCGGCTATCTTCATGACGATCGGCGTCGCCCGCGTGGCGCTCGCCGGCGTTGCGGCCCAGGTGCTCAACAGCAACGCCGAGCTTACCAACACGCTCGAAAAGGCGACCGATGAGAGCTCCGACCTGGAGGTCATGCATTCGGTCTATGGCGCCGACACGCGCATTCGCGACCTTGCGGGCGCTTATGGCATGGTGGAGCCCAGCGAGAGCGTTACACTTGACTTTTCGCAGGATGCAGCCGCGGGCGCCAACGCGACCGCGACCGCTCAGTAGCAAGACGGTAGCTGAGTATGACAAATGACTATCGCCGCGGTTCCGATGGGGGCCGCGGTTCTGGACGTCCCTCGTCGCGGGGACGTTCTGGTTATCAAGGAACGGGTCGGCAATCTTACAACGCCGGGCAGTCCCGTGGCAACGACCCGGCGTCGCGACTTCGCGGCTCGGGCGGCCCTCAAGTGCATAACACCAGGTCGCGCAAGAGTTCGTCGACCGAATGGCTCACAGGCACGCCTCTGCCTCGCCGCAAAGCCGTCATGGGCCTCATTGGGCTTGGCTTGGGCTTGGGCGTCTTTCGCCTTGCCGGCTATCAAATTGTCGAAGCCGATAAACTGCGCGAGCGTGCCGATGCGCGCCGCCTGCTTGCGCAGACCCTCTATGCCAAACGTGGCACCATCTACGACCGCAACGGTAACGTGCTGGCGTCGTCGGTCGAATGTCGCAACATCGCCGTGAACCCCCAGCTTGTCGAGGATGTTGACAAGACGGTGTCGGCGCTGGTCAAGGCAACTGGAATCGATAAAAAGACCTGCCGCAAGCTCGTTGAGTCCGATGGAACCTGGGTGTATATCAAGCGCCAGGTGGACGAAGACGACGCTGCGGCGCTGGAGAAGAAGAACCTGCCCGGCGTGCTTTTTGAGCAGGCCATGAAGCGCGTATATCCATACGGCAATCTGGCATCGCAGGTGCTGGGTGTAGTGAATGTAGACAACGACGGCTTGACTGGTCTCGAAAAGCAATACAACAAGCTTCTGACCGGCACGAACGGTTCTCTTGTACGCGAGCGCGCGAGGGACGGCAGCTATATCGCGGGCGGTGCCTATAAAAAGGTGGCTGCGGTCGACGGCGTTGATATCGTGACGACGCTCGATGTCAATATCCAGCGTGCGGCCGAGGATGCCCTAGCAGAGGCTGTCGAGAAGACGAAGGCCAAGAACGGCTCGGCTTTGGTCACCGACCCCACGACCGGTGAAATTCTCGCCGCCTGCTCGTATCCGACCTACGACCAGACCGATCTGGAAAACGCCAAGACCGAGGATATGAACCTGCGCCTGGTCACCGACGCCTACGAGCCCGGCTCGGTCTTTAAGACACTCGTGGCGGGCGCCGGCTTCGACTTGGGCGTCGTGCGATCGAGCACGTCGTTTGAGGTGCCGGCGAGCATCAAGGTGGGCGACGATACCGTCACCGATGCCGACAAGCGCGACTACGCCATGACCATGGATGTGCGCGAGATGATGCGCCGTTCGTCCAACGTGGGATTTGTCCTGGTGGGGCGCAAGATCGGTGCCGACGACTTTGCCGCCTATGTGGACAAGTGGGGCATCGGTCACAGCTCTGGTGTCGATTTTCCGGGCGAGAGCCTGGGCATCGTCAAGGAGCGTGACCAGTATGACGGCGCCACGCTGGGCTCGATGAGCTTTGGACAGGCGCTGTCTGTCTCGCCGATTGAGATCGCACGTGCCGTGGGCGGCATCGCCAACGGCGGCGTGATGATGACCCCGCACTTCTATAAGTCCAGCAAAGGTGACGAGAAGGACTGGGGCGAAGGCGAGCGCGCGATTTCGGAGGATGCCGCATCCCAGGTGACATCGTGCATGCAGACGGTCGTGTCGGAGGGAACGGGCGTTGGCGGCGCGGTTGACGGCTATGACGTGGCGGGTAAGACCGGTACGGCCGAACGTGCCGACGAGAACGGCGGCTACCTCAAGGAGAACTACATGTCGTCCTTTATGGGCTTTGCACCGGCACAATCGCCCAAGGTGCTGTGCTATATCACGCTCGACGGAACGCCGAGCGGCTCAGATGCCGCTGCGGTTCCGTTCCAGTTCATTATGGCCAACGCGCTCGACGTGCTGGGTATCCCGCACACGAAGTAGGGGGTTACAATCTTTGGGGCGTGGTTTGTTGTCCCATATGAGGGGTGTTCACATGCCCTGCACCACGCATACGCGGCGCTGGGATACAATACGCCGATAGCATTATTAGGTTTACAGGGGAGCTGCAATGATAGAGATCGCCGTCAACAACCTCGCGGCCGCAACAGGGGCCCGAACCGTGACGGGAGAAGCCGATCGGGTATGCCGCGGGTGCGTTATCGACTCGCGCCAGGTCGAGGAAGGGACGATTTTCGTCGCCTTTCCCGGTGAAAACGTCGACGGCAATGATTTTGCTTCCCGTGCCGTCCAGTCGGGTGCCGGCGCCGTCGTGATGACGCGTGAGCCCGAGGCCGAGCTGGTCTCGCTGGCGCAGGACAAGGGCTGTGCCATCTTGCTGACCGATGATCCCGAGGAGTTTCTGCTGCGTTTGGCGCATGCGTATCGCCTGGAGCTTGGCTGCCTGGTCGTTGGCATTACCGGTTCCATCGGCAAGACGACGACCAAGGACGTGCTCGCCGCTGTGCTCGCCAAGCGCTATCGTGTCTGGGCCACCAAGGGCAATTTCAATAACCTGATCGGCATGCCGCTCACGGTGCTTTCCGCTCCGGCCGATACCGAGGTCCTGGTGCTCGAGATGGGCATGAACCATTTCCACGAGATCGAGCGCCTGTCTCAGTCTGCCAATCCCAACCTTGCCATCGTGAGCAAGATCGGCACCTCTCATATCGGCATTTTGGGCAGCCGCGAGAACATCGCCCGCGCTAAGGCCGAGATCGTTCAGGGCATGTGCGCCGCTGGCGACTATTTGCCGCTGCTGGTTTTGGGCGGTGAGGACGACTTTACGCCGTTCATTCGCGACACGTTCGCCCAACCTGCTGGTATCGACGTGATGCTGGCCGGCGTCTCGGACGATGATGAGGTCCGTGCCCGCGACGTTCGCGTTGATGACGAAGGCCGTCCGGTCTTTACGCTCGATTTTGGCCAGGGCGAGACGATCGATACCATGCTTGCCATCCCCGGCGTGCAGTCCGTTCCTAATGCCGTTAAGGCCGCCGCGGTTGCCTATCGCCTGGGCGTGACGCCCGAGCAGATCGATGCTGCCTTTAGGGGTCTCACGATCACCGGACACCGCCAGGAGATCAAGCGCGCCAAGAGCGGTGCACGCGTCATCGATGACTCCTATAACGCCAGTGCCGAATCCATGGCTGCTGGCCTCGATCTGCTGTGCTCGCTTTCGTGCACGGGGTCTCGCATGGCGATCCTGGGCGAGATGGGCGAGATGGGCGATGAGGCTCCTCGCATGCATGAGCTCGTGGGCGCCTATGCCGCCGCCAAGAAGCTCGACATGCTGGCGTGCGTGGGTGGTGAGCTGGCCCAGCTTATGGCCGATGCCGCACGCATGATGGGCATGGACGAGGACCGCATCCAGGTGTTCTCCGATTATCAGCAGGTGCTCGACCGCATGGGCGGCGCGCTTGAAAAACATGATGTTGTACTGGTCAAGGGTTCCCGCTTTGTTGAGCTCGACCGCTTTGTGGAAGGTGTGTGCTAGCCCATGTTCGGCAATCCCTCGTATCCAACGTATCAGGCTTTTTTGGGGCTTGGCATCGCCGCAGCCATTGCGCTGCTGCTCATGCCGTGGTGGATCAAGCTGCTCAAGGTCGAGGGTATCGGCCAGCAGGTTCGTGCCGACGGCCCCAAGCGTCATTTGGTTAAGCAGGGAACGCCCACCATGGGTGGCGTTGTCATCCTCGTCGCGATCTCGCTGACCTGCCTGCTGATGGGCAAGCTCACCACCGAGCTCGTACTCGTACTGCTCGCCACGCTGGCGACCGGCGTGCTGGGCCTGATCGACGACCTGACCTCCGTTACGCATGGGCGCTCGCTCGGTCTGACGCCTCATGCCAAGATGATCGGCCTAACCATTATCTGTGTCACCTTTACGGTACTTGCCGTCAACTGGTGCGGCGTCGCCCCCGAGATTCGTTTTCCCGGTGGGTTGACGATCGACCTTGGCGTGCTTTCGACCACCATCTGCGGCTATTCGTTCCCGTGGCTCTATATTGTCTTTTGCTGGCTGATGATTGCCGGTCTTTCTAATGCCGTGAACCTGACCGATGGCCTTGACGGTCTTGCTGGCGGCACCTCCATGATCGCCATGCTCGCCATGGCTGCCATGGCGTTTTTGCACGGAGACGTGAACCTGTCCATCTTCTGTACCGCGTGTGCCGGTGCCTGCTTGGGCTTTCTGTGGTTCAACTGCTATCCGGCGAGCATCTTTATGGGCGATACCGGCTCGCTTGCTCTGGGCGCCGCGTTTGCCTGCACGTCCATCATGACCAACACCGAGGTCGTCTCCCTCATCATCGGCGGCCTGTTTATCGTTGAGACCCTGTCGGTCATGATTCAGGTTGTCTACTTCCATTTTACGCACAAGCGCGTCTTCCTTATGGCGCCCATCCATCATCATTTCGAAAAGAAGGGCTGGGCCGAGACCAAGGTCGTCATCCGTTTTTGGATTATCGCTGCGGCCTTTGGTGCCGTTGGCCTTGCTCTGTTCTTCCAGTTGGGATAGTGGTCTTTCATGCCTCTTGCTGATGTCTTTAGCCTGCTCGTTTTGGGTCAGGGCAAATCCGGTCTCGATGTCGCCCGCTGGGCGCTGGCACATCCCGAGCGCGTAAGCGCCGTTACCGTGTATGGCGGCGGCACCTCTGAGCCCAATGACGCCACGCGTGCGCTCGAGGCTGCTGGTGCGTCGTTTGTCTATGGGACCGAACAGGTCGAGGGCGCCTATGACGTATGCGTGACGTGCCCGGGCATCTCGGAGTTCTCGGGCTTCTTTAAGGCCGGGCGCGAACATGCCGCTCAGATTATGGGTGAGCCAGAGTTTGCCTATCGCCTGTCGCCCGATAACTGGATTGCCATCACGGGCACCAACGGTAAGACGACCACCACGTCGCTGACTGATTATCTGCTCAAGGCTGCCGGCGAGGCCAGCGTAGCTGTCGGCAACATCGGCGAGCCGCCGGTCAACGAGATTGACGGCCGAGCCCACAACGAGTGGTTTGTGGCTGAGCTCTCGAGCTATCAGATTGCTACGACCACCGAGCTCCACCCTCGCGTGGCAGTGCTGCTCAACATCACTCCCGACCACTTGGGCTGGCATAAGAGCCATAAGAACTATGCGCTTGCCAAGATCAAGCTGTTTGACAATATGGTCGATGACGATCTGGTGGTTGTCGACGTCGAAGACGCTGGCATTCACGAGTTCGATGAGTACATCTATACGCCGGGTCGCCGCATCTGCAAGGTCGCTTTTGACGAGCCCGAGGGTGCAGACGCCGCCTTTGTGCGCGACGGCAAAATGGTCGTGCGCCTGAAGGGCGTCGAGACCCAGCTTGTCGCCACGTCCGAGCTCAAGATCTCGGGCCATCACAATGTCATCAATGCCTTATGTGCCGCCACGGCTGCTCTGGCCGTCGGTGCCGATGTCGATGGTGTCCGCCGCGGTCTGGCCTCGTTCCAGCCGCTCGAGCATCGCGTGGAGCCGTGCGGCGAGATTGACGGTGTGCGCTACGTCAACGATTCCAAGGCGACCAACACCGACGCGGTCGAGAAGGCACTGACGGCATTTCCCGATGACGACGTGATCTTGCTGCTCGGCGGCCACGATAAGGGCACGCCGCTCACGGACTTCGCGCGCGTTGTTATGGATAACGTGCGCTCGGTCGTCTGCTTTGGCGATGCGCGCGAGCGCTTCACCGCCGCTATGGACGAGGCCGATGTCGATGGCGATGTGGATATCGCCCAGGCGGATGACCTACGCGATGCCGTGGACGTTGCCCGTTCGCTGTCGAGCCGTGGCGACGTGATCTTACTTTCTCCTGCCTGCTCTTCGTTCGATGAGTTCTCGGGCTATGAGGAGCGCGGCCGCGTGTTTAAGGACTATGTGGCCCAGCTTGCCGCTGCAGCGAAATCGCAAATGGAATAGGGGTTGCCGGTGAGAGAGGAGAGCCCCCGACAAGGTATGAGGAGGCCCGACTCGGACCGTGCTTCCTCGCGGCGTAGCACACCGCGTTCCGGTCGCGGCGGGCGGTCGTTTAGCGAACGCTATATTGCCGGCGTTCCCGCCCGCATCATGCGCCCCCGTCTGATATTCATGGCCTGTCTGTTTATCTTGGTGTGTTTTGGCCTGCTGATGGTGTACTCGGCGTCTTCGGTCGAGGCGCTGCACGAGAATGGCTCAGCGACGTTTTTTCTGGGTCGACAGGCTGCGTTTGCCGTGGTCGGTGTTCTGGCGCTGATTGCCATCGTGCGCGTTTTGCCGGACAGCTGGTTTGGGGAGGATGTGCTCAGGATCTTCCTCATAGGCATGATAGGGCTACTGTTTCTGGTGTTCTTGGTGGGCAGCGGCAGCCGTGGCGCCACGCGCTGGCTCAACATCGCCGGCATTCAGTTCCAGCCTTCCGAGTTTTTAAAGCCATTTGCCATTGCGTATTCGGCCATCATGCTCGATCGCTTCTTTTCGCCCGGTGGCAACATCAACGAATTCCTTCGCAAGATGGGCATCTACCTGGGCATTTCGCTCTTTCTGATCTTTATCCAGCCCGATTTCGGTACCGTCCTGATCATCCTGTTGACCCTCATGTGCATGGCGTTGTTTGCGGGTCTCGACCCCAGATTTATCATCGGCGTGCTAATCTTCGGCATTCTCGTGATCGTGATTGCGCTTGTCGCAGAGCCATACCGTATGGTGCGTATTCAGGTTGCCTTGAACCCTTGGGCCGACGAGTATGGTGACGGCTATCAGGCCACGCTTGCCATCATGGCCTTTGCCTCGGGCGGTCTGTTCGGCCGTGGCATCGGCAACTCAACCATGAAGTACTCGTATCTGCCCGAGGCGCACAATGACTACATCCTGGCCATCATTGGCGAGGAAGTCGGTTTTGTCGGAACCGTCCTGTTCTTCTTGGTGTTTGCGATGCTGATCTACTCGGCGTTTCGCATTGCCGAGCAGGCGACCGATCGTCGGGGCGCGCTCATGGCGTCTGGCTCTGCGGTCATTCTCGCGGTGCAGTTTTTGATCAATGCGCTGGGCATCCTCAACGTGTTTCCCATGACGGGCAAACCGTTGCCGTTTATTAGCTACGGCGGTTCGTCGATTATTGTGTCGCTTATGCTTGCCGGTCTGATCCTACGCGTTTCGTACGAGAGCGCCCGTCGCGATGAGTACGACCGTCGCCGCGAGAGCTTTGCCGTTATGGATGAGAGTACCGCCGGCGTGCCCCACGTGCGCGGCGAGCGGTCTTCGCGTAACGGCTTTACCGTTCTGGATGGCTCTGCGACCGAGCCGGCAGCCCGTCCGCGTCAGCGAACGGCGCCGCAAGGTCGTCCGCAGCGCCCAACTCCTCGCAATGCGGGCGGCGGATATAATCGAATCGATTTGAACTCGGACCCGTCGGCGCGTTTGCGCACCGACGACCAGGGACCGCGTGTACGAAGGGACTACCATGACCGATAAGATGACCGTTGCTATTGCAGCCGGCGGCACGGCAGGGCATATCAACCCCGCGCTCGCCTTGGCCGAAGAGCTGCGTGACCGTGGCCACCACGTTGTGTTCGTGGGCCAGTCGCGCAAGCTCGAGGGTCGTCTGGTCCCCGAGGCTGGGTTTGATTTTGTGCCCATTACGGTTACGGGCTTCGACCGCTCCCGTCCTTGGACGGCGCTGACCTCGCTGTGGCGTGTCAACAAGGCCAAGCGTGCGCTCGCCAGTCATTTCTCAAAGGTCGGCAAGCCCGATGCCGCCATCGGTTTTGGTGCCTATGTCGAGGTTCCGTTGCTGGGGTGGTGCAAGGGCGCAGGCGTTCCGTATCTGCTGCATGAGCAGAACTCTGTTCCGGGCCTGGCCAACAAGATGATGAACTCCCACGCCGCTCGCGTGTGCATCTCGGTGCCGGCAGCGCGTTCGGTCTTTGAGCGCGAAGGTGACCCTGACCACGTGCTCATGACCGGCAACCCCGTACGTCGCTCGGTGATCGAGGGCGATCGCGCTCGCGGCCGCAAGGCACTTGGCGTTCCCGAGGACGCTACGCTGCTGCTCGTCTTTGGCGGTTCACTTGGCGCCCAGCACCTCAACGAGCGCGTGGCTTCGCTCAAAAACGAGCTGCTTTCGCGCAAGAACCTCTATGTGTTGCATTCGACGGGTGCCGACGGCTTTGAGGAAACCGAGCGCGCTTTGGCGCTGACGCCCGAGGAGGCGAAGCGTTACCGCGTCCAGCCTTACATCGACAACATGGGCGACATGCTGGCTGCTGCCGATTTGGTGCTATCGCGTTCGGGCGCATCGAGCGTGGCCGAGATCGCTGCGCTCGCCGTGCCCTCGGTGCTCGTGCCGTACCCGCATGCGACGGCCGACCACCAAACCACCAATGCCCGTTATCTGGTCGACGCCGGGGCAGGCGTGCTCTGTGCCGATGCCGATATCGACGGTTCTGCCTTTGCCGATGAGCTGCTGCACCTGGTCGATGACGCGGCGGCACGCGACGCCATGCGTCAGGCGGCGCGTGGTCTGGCTCAGGATAGGGCCGCCGCTCTTCTGGCGGATGCGGTAGAGGGTTTGCGTTAGTTAGACGGGATATCGTCGGTCGCCCTCGCGCTGATGCGGTAGGTGCGGTACAGTTAACGGGTTACAGGCAGTGTTTACGCAAGGAGTACACGAGCACATGGCTGATTCCCAGACTGCAACCTCCGCGCCCGAGTTTAAGAGCGCCCACTTTATCGGTATCGGCGGCGCCGGCATGAGCGGCATCGCCCTCGTTCTGCACGAGCGCGGTTATGCCGTTACCGGCTCCGACCTTAAGACGTCACGTTATATCCGCCAGCTTACCCGCGCTGGTGTGAAGGTGCATGTGGGCCATGAGGCCGCCACGATCGACGAGGTCAAGCCCGACGTGGTTGTTGTGTCCACCGCTATTCCGGAGTCCAACCCTGAACTCGTGCGCGCTCGCGAGCTGGGTATTCCCGTGTGGCCCCGTGCCAAGATGCTCTCTGCTTTGGGCCACGGCTACACCACCGTCGCTGTTGCCGGCACGCATGGCAAGACCACCACGTCTTCGATGTGCGCCACCATGCTCGACCGCATGGGTCTGGATCCGAGCTTCTTGATCGGCGGCATCGTCGAGGGCTATGACACGAACGGCAAGAACGGCTCGGGCGACTACTTTGTCGCCGAGGCCGACGAGTCCGACAGCTCCTTCCTGTTCCTGAACCCCAACGTGGTCATTGTGACCAACGTCGAGGCCGACCACCTCGATCACTACTCGGGTATCGAGGAGATCGAGGCAACTTTCGCCAAATTCATGAGCCTGGTGGGCGAGGACGGCACCGTCATCGTCTGCGGCGAGGACCCGCATCTGGTCGAGCTCGCCAAGTCGACGGGCCGTCACGTGCTTTCCTACGGCTTTGCCGAGAGCAACGACATCGTCTGCGTGCACCCGGATGTCAAGGGCATCCAGAGTGACTTTATCGTTCGCTTTGAGGACGGCACTGAGCACGCTGTGGAGATCAAGAGCAACCCCGGTCGCCACAACATGCTCAACGCCACGGCGGTGCTCACCGTCGCCCATGTCCTGGGCCTTGACATCGACGCCGCCGCCAAGGCGCTCTCGAGCTTTGAGGGCGTCCGCCGTCGCTTTACCCACGTGGGCGATATCGATGGCATCACCGTGGTCGATGATTACGGCCATCACCCCACCGAGATCAAGGCGACGCTTGCTGCCGCTTCCTCGCTGGGCTACAAGCACGTCGATGTCGTGTTCCAGCCGCACCGCTATTCGCGCCTGCAGGCCCTGTGCGACGACTTTGCCGATGCATTTGCCAATGCCGATAAACTGCTGCTGATTGATGTGTTCTCGGCTGGCGAGATGCCCATTCCGGGTGTCACCTCTAAGATGCTCGCCGATACCGTGCGCGCCAAGCATCCTGGCAAGGAGGTCGTGTACTGCTCCAGCCGTCTTGAGCTCAATCAGGAGCTCGAGCAGATGGTGGGCGAGGGCGACCTGCTGCTCACCATGGGTGCCGGCGACGTTACGACCGTCGGTCCCGAGTTCATTGAGTATCTGACTGCCAAGAAAGACGCTTAAGTCTAATGGGTCTGTTTAACGCCGTCATGGCGCTCTCGGGCATGATCGACACGGATGTGATCGAGGACGAGCGCCTTGCGCGTCATACGAGCTATCGTATCGGCGGCAAGGCCGACCTCTTTGTGACGTGCCATAGCTATCATGCCCTCCGCCGCGCCGTGGCGGTGCTCGATCGCGAGCAGGTGCCGTGGGTCATCATCGGCAAGGGCTCCAATCTGCTGGTTGCCGATGGCGGTTATCGCGGTGCCGTCATTTCGCTCGGACGTGAGTTTCAGCGCACGGTTGTTGCCGATGACGGTTGTACGCTGACGGTCGGTGCGGGCGTGATGTTTGCGCGCCTGGTCAACGATGCCCTGTCGCGTAGCCTCTCGGGCCTTGAGTTTGCCGTTGGCATTCCTGGTTCGGTCGGCGGTGCGATATCCATGAATGCCGGCACACGGACCGAGTGGATTGGCTCGCTGGTTGAGGATGTCGTAACGTTTGACCCGGCATCCGGTATCAAGCATTATGCGGGGTCCGAGATCACTTGGGACTACCGCGAATGTAGCCTTCCCCGCAATGAGATCATCCTCGAGTGCGTGTTCAAGCTTAAACCGGCGCCCAAGGCCGACATTCGCGAGCGCATGGAGCGGTACCTGACGAGGCGCAAGCGTACGCAGCCCATGGGTCGCGCATCCTGCGGGTCTGTCTTTCGCAACCCGCCCGATGCGAGTGTGGGCAAGCTTATCGAGGATTGTGGATTAAAGGGTTTTTCGATTGGCGGCGCGGAAGTTTCGCCCGTTCACGCTAATTTTATCGTTAATAACGGAACTGCCTCGGCCGATGACGTTGCCGCGGTTATCAGACATGTGCACGGAAAGGTGAGGGAGGCGTATGGCATCGAGCTCAGACCGGAAGTTAAATTCCTCGGCTTCTAGAGCATCGAAACCCACCTTCCGCCGCGCCGGAGGGCGTTCCGGCGCGCCTGCCAAACCTCAACGCAATACCGTCGCGCACTCTAAGTCTGTCGGGCATGCTCGACAGACCAGTCGTCCGGTCGTCGGCTCGCAGCTCGGTAATCGTCCAGCCGCAAAAAAGTCCTCGCGTCCCTCGGTGACGTCAAAGCCTGTTATGGGCGCCAAGCCTGCCCGTCCCATGGCAGCTCCCAAGCCCTCGACGGGAACTAAAGCGGCGCGTCCAGGTCGCACGCTGGGCGCATCGAAACCGCGCTCGCTGACATCGGTGCCGGCTACCGCCAAGAAGCCTTCGAGTAAAAAAGGTTTCAACCCGTTATCTTCACTTGGAGCGATGGCAAATAAAACATCAGACGCCGCTTCTGTCGTTACAGGCAAAGGCAAAATCGTGGGCGGCGTTCTGGCCGTCTTGGCCGTGCTCGTCGTCGTTGCCATCGTGGTGATCAACTCTGGATTGTTTACTGCCACTGATATTCAGATTCAAGGCAGCGAGCATGTGACGAAGCACGATGCTATCCAGCTGATCGACTTGCCCGAGGGAACGTCGCTTTTTAACGTCGATCCCGACCAGATTACCGAGGATCTCAAGCAGAACCCGTGGGTTTCGGGCGTGGATGTCCAGCGCCAGTTTCCCCATACGCTTATCATCACGCCGACGGAGCGTAAAGTTATCGCCATTGCGTATATCAGCTCCGACGACCTTGCCTGGGCTATCGGAGACGATGACACCTGGATCGCCCCGCTGTCGACGTCGGTCGAAGTGGACGACCAGGGCAACGTCATCACGACAGGGCAGGGCTCAAATACCTTGACCGGAATCGATGCCGCGCTGGCGCTCGCCAAGCATTATGGCGCGGTGTTGTTGACTGATGTCTCGGCGGATGTCGCTCCAGTTTCCGGCCAGGCGGTTAACTCCAAAGCCGTTAAGGCCGGCCTGGATTATGTGCGTGGTTTTTCGAGCGAGTTCTTGGGACAAGTCAAGGATATTTCCACGCCTTCGGTCGAAGCCATCTCGGCAAACCTCAATAACGGCATTGAGGTGTCGCTGGGCGATTCGGACGATATCGCCAAGAAGGAACGCGTAGTCACCAAGTTGCTTTCGCAGGTAGAGGGCGTAACGTATATCAATGTGCGCTCTCCAGGCAACTACACATTTAGGAATGCTCCGACCTCGTAGCGCTGGTTGATGCTTTGTTGAGGGGCCATACCACGCCGTTTATCTGGTTTGTTTGGTTTTCACGGTCAATTATTTGACTGATACGTTCATAATGTGCAAACATAATACGGTTTACCTTTGCATTTACTTTCAACCTGAAGGTTAATGTGCGCAGGGGTCGACCCATGCTATGGCTATAACCTTTGTTCGGAGGACCGACATGCACGAGACAGAGATCAACAACTACCTTGCCGTCATTAAGGTGGTCGGCGTCGGCGGCGGCGGTACCAACGCGGTCAATCGAATGATCGAAGAGGGCATCCGCGGCGTCGAGTTTGTTGCCATCAACACCGATGCTCAGGCACTCGCGATCTCTGATGCCGATATCAAGGTGCACATCGGCACCGACCTTACCCGCGGCCTGGGCGCCGGCGCCAACCCCGAGGTTGGCCGCAAGGCTGCCGATGAGTCCCGCGACGACATCGCCGAGGCGCTCGCTGGCGCCGACATGGTGTTTATCACCTGCGGCGAGGGCGGCGGCACCGGTACCGGCGCTGCTCCCATCGTTGCCGATATCGCGATGAACGAGGTCGGCGCACTGACCGTCGCCGTCGTGACCAAGCCCTTCACCTTCGAGGGCCGCAAGCGTAAGAAGAGCGCCGAGGAGGGCATCAAGACCCTCTCCGATTGCGTCGACACCATGATCGTCATTCCTAACGATAAGCTGCTCGACATCGCCGAGAAGAAGACCACCATGCTCGAGGCCTTCGCGATTGCCGATGGCGTCCTTTCCCAGGGCACCCAGGGCATCACCGACCTCATCACCGTCCCCGGTATCATCAACCTGGACTTCGCCGATGTTAAGACCATCATGAAGCAGGCCGGTACCGCCATGATGGGTATCGGTACCTCTTCTGGGGATACTCGTGCCGTCGACGCTGCCCAGCAGGCCATCTCCAGCCCGCTGCTCGAGAGCTCCATCGATGGTGCCACGCGCGTGCTGCTCTCCATCGCCGGTTCCAAGGACCTGGGCATCCAGGAGATCAGCGACGCCGCCGACGTTGTCGCCAACGCCGTCGACCCCGAGGCCAACATCATCTTCGGTACCGTTGTCGACGAGTCCCTGGGCGATCAGGTGCGTATCACCGTCATCGCTACGGGCTTCTCCGACTCCAATGTCAACCGTCAGGATGAGCTCTTTGCTGCTCAGCAGTCTCAGAGCAAGGCCGCTGCCTCCGCTGAGCCGCAGCGCACCGCTCCGGCTGCCAGCCCGGCTCAGGCCGCTCCGACCCGCAACGTCGGTGGTACCGAGCTGCCCAACTTTGGCAACGACCAGTTCGAGCTTCCCGACTTCCTGAAGCGCGGTAGCTTCTAGTTCGTTTTTCTCAACGACCTGCACGGGGTGTGTCCATTTGGATGCACCCCGTTTTGTTTCTCGTTTGTAAACGAAAGCCTCCAATCTCCTTACGTTCCCTTTACGTTTGGTCCCTACCGCTGCGGGTATCCTTTTAAGGAAGTATGACAGCCGTATAAACGCGGACTGCGCGGCGACGCCGCGGTACTTGTGTTATTAGGAGGCTTTAGTATGGCAGCACGTGCGGACAACGTTTCGCGTGTCGACCATGATGGAGTTACGTTGGTGGAGGGCGCGACATCCGATGTCCGTTTTGCCTTTACCGAGCGCACCGGTGGCGTTTCTGAAGATGCGTACTCCTCGCTCAACCTGGGCTCGCATGTAGGCGATGACCCCTTTGCTGTTCAAGAAAATCGTCGTCGAGCGCTCGAAGCTATGGGTGCCACTGAGTGCGAGCATAATCTGCTCGTGCCCAATCAGGTACATGGTGACCATATCGTTACGGTGACTTCGAACGGCGCCGACGATCTTGAGGCTGTTCGCGAGCAGATTGCTGAGGGCTGCGATGCCATCGTCTGTACGGCCCATGACGTGCCCGTGCTGCTCTGCTTTGCCGACTGCGTTCCCGTGGTGCTGGTGGCCCCCGGCGGGTTTGCCGTGGTGCACTCCGGTTGGAAGGGCACGATTGCACGTATTTCTGCCAAGGCGTGCCAGGCGCTTTGCGATGCTGCCGGCTGCGATGCGAGCGACGTTTCCGCCTATATCGGCCCCCATATCTTGGCTGACGAATATGAGGTATCCCAGGAACTCATGGACCGCTTTGCCGCCGAGTTTTCGTGCATCGATGCGGGCGCTTCTCGCATGCTCGATCTATCTGCCGCCATTCGTGAGGCGTTGGTAGATATCGGTGTGGACGCGGATAATATCGTGGATACCCAGCTTTCGACTGTGCGTCAGAACGACCGCTTTTATTCCTACCGTAACGAGGACGGCACCTGTGGGCGCCATGCCGCGATTGGCGTGATGCTATGAGAAAGATCGTATCGGTCCTGAGCGCCGCTGTGCTTACGCTTACGCTGTGCGCCTGTTCTTCGGGATCTTCTACCTCTTCCATTACCGTGGCCGGCTCCACGACCTGCCTTCCTATCGCCGAGATTGCGGCAGAGGGCTTTAAGGAGGAGACTGGCATCGACGTGCTCGTTTCCGGTTTGGGCTCTTCCGCTGGCATCGAAGCCGTCAGCGCTGGCACGGCCGATATCGCCAGCTCCTCCCGTGGACTCAATGCCGACGAACAGGATCTGGGCCTGACTCCCATCGTCATTGCCCACGACGGTATCGCGGTCATCGTGAACGACGATAACCCGGTCGATAACCTCTCGACCGAGCAGCTCCGCGATATCTATGCCGGCAAGATTACTAATTGGAAAGAGGTCGGTGGCGAGGACCTGAAGATTCAGGTCATCAACCGAGACGAGGCATCCGGCACGCGTGAAGCATTCCGCACCATCGTGATGGACGGCACCCCGTTCGATCGCCGCTCGGCCGTTCTTTCGGGCACGGGCCAGGTGCGCGACGTGGTATCTCGTTCGCACGGTGCCATTGGCTACATTTCGCTGGGCTTCGTCGATAGCCTCAACGCCAAGACCTCGGTCAAGGCCGTCTCGGTCAATCATGTTGAGGCGTCCGAGAAGACGGTCGCGAGCGGCGGCTATCCCATCTCACGCGACCTTTACTTCTTTGTGAAGGGTGCGCCTTCGCAGCAGGCGCAGGATTACATCGACTATGTGACGTCCGAAAAGATGGACAAGCAGATTCGCGAGGCGGGCTTTATCCCCGTCACCAATGACGAGAAGGGGAGTGAGTAGCATGGAAGCACAGGAAAACTCCCAGACTGAGCAGAATGGTCAGGCGCCCAAGAAGCGCGAGCTGGCGCTCGTATCGCGCAGCACCTATATCAAGGAGAAGGCGCTGCAGTGGATCTTCTTTGCCTGCGCGTTCTTGGCGGTTGTTACCGTCATCCTGATTTTTGTCTTTACCACGTACTCGGCGCTGCCCGTCTTTACCGACATCGGTCTGGCGGACTTCTTTAGCTTTACGTGGGCGCCCTCTGAGGGTCACTACGGCATCGTGTCGCTGCTTGCCGGCTCGGGTCTGGTGACCGTCGGCGCGCTCGCCATGGGTGTGCCCCTAGGCGTGGGCACGGCCGTGTATCTGGTCGAGATCGCCAGCAAGCGCGTGCGCAAGCTCATCAGCCCTGCCGTTGACCTGTTGGCCGGCATCCCTTCTATCATCTATGGCTTCTTTGGCATGATCATCATCCGCCCGTTTATCGCACAACTGACCGGCGGTCTTGGTTTTGGTGCGCTGACGGCGTGGTTCGTGCTCGCCATTATGATCGTGCCCACCATCACGACGCTTACCATCGATGCTCTCAATTCCATTCCCATGGGCATTCGCGAGGCATCGTATGCCATGGGCGCCACCAAGTGGCAGACTATCTATAAGGTCGTGTTACCTGCCGCCAAGCTGGGTATCGTGGATGCCATCGTGCTGGGTATGGGCCGTGCCATCGGCGAGACCATGGCCGTGCTCATGGTCGTGGGTAACGCCCCGGTTATTCCCGACAGCATTGCGAGCCCCATCTCGACGCTCACGAGCCAGATTGCGCTCGACATGAGCTATTCCTCGGGTCTGCATCGCTCGGCGCTGTTCGGCATGGGCGTGGTCCTGTTTATCATTTCCGCCACGCTGGTGGGCATCGTCCGCCTGGTTTCCAAGAAGAAGAGGGGGTAGGCTATGTCCGATTCCGTTGACACGACGGTCGATACGACCTCGTCGCGCGAGCGCATCAAGCGTGCCCTTTCCCACGGCAAGAAGGGCCGCATCAACAAGGACCTGTCCAACAAGATCATGCTTGGCGTGTTCCGTGCCGCGGCATACATCACCACGCTGGTGCTGGTCGCTATCATCGCCTACGTGGTCATCAACGGCCTGCCACACATCTCGCTCGACTTTATCTTCGGTTGGCCCCAGGGCGTCAACGCCGAGGGCGGTATTTGGCCCACGATCGTCTCGACCGTCTATGTGACGGCGCTCGCCATGCTTATCTGCACGCCGATCGCTGTGCTGGCAGCCGTCTATCTGGCCGAGTACGCCAAGCAGGGCAAGATCGTCGAGCTCATTCGCTACGCTGCTGACGCTTTGGCCTCGGTGCCCTCCATCGTTATGGGCCTGTTTGGCTACGCCTTGTTTGTCGAGGCTATGGGTCTGGGCCTTTCGATGGTCTCGGCCGCTCTGGCGCTTGCGCTCTTGATGCTTCCCATCGTCATGCGCACCACCGAAGAGGCCATTCGCGCCGTTCCGCGCTATATCCGTTGGGGCGCGTATGGCCTGGGCGCCACCAAGTGGCAGGTTGTCTCCAAGATCGTGCTTCCTTCTGCCTTTGGCCGTATTGCCACGGGCATTGTCCTTGCCATCGGCCGTGCCATTGGCGAGACCGCCGTGGTGCTCTACACCATGGGCCAGGCCATCAATCTACCTATCTCGCCGCTCGATTCCGGCCGCCCCATGACCGTTCACCTGTACCTGCTTGCCAACGACGGCATCAACATGAACGCAGCCTACGGCACCGCGCTCTTGCTGATGGTGATCATTCTGGCCTTCAACCTGTTTGCGCGCTTCCTGTCGCGCAAGCGTCGCTAGTTAAGGAGTCCCATGTCCGTTTATCAGTCCGCTCCCACGCTGGAGCAAGCGGCCATTACGGCCAAGGATTTCAACTTTTGGTACGGTGACTTTCATGCGCTGACGGGGCTCGACCTCAACATCGCCAAAAACGCCATCACCTCCTTCATTGGCCCTTCGGGCTGCGGCAAGTCGACGTTTTTGCGCTGCATCAACCGCATGAATGACCTGATCGAGGGTACGCGCGTCGAGGGCACCATGACGCTCGACGGCAACGATATCTATGCCGAGGGCGTCGACCCGGTCGACCTCCGTCGCCGCGTGGGCATGATTTTTCAGCAGCCCAACCCGTTTCCCAAATCCATCTACGAGAATGTCGCCTTTGGCCCTCGTCTGCAGGGCGTGACTAGCAAAAGCGACCTCGATGACATCGTGGAAGAATCGCTCAAGCGCGCCAACCTCTGGAAAGAGGTATCCAATCAGCTCAACAAGGATGGTTTGGCGCTCTCGGGCGGTCAGCAGCAGCGTCTGTGCATCGCGCGCGTGCTTGCGGTGCAACCCGATGTCCTCCTGATGGACGAGCCCTGCTCCGCCATCGACCCCACGTCCGTCTCTAAGGTCGAGGATTTGATGGCCGAGCTGGCGCCCGAGATGACGATCATCATCGTCACGCATTCAATGCAGCAGGCAGCTCGTATCAGCGACTACACCGCATTCTTCTTGCAGGAAGTTGCCGGTGAACCTGCCACGCTCATCGAGTATGGTCAAACCGACGCGATCTTCACCAGCCCGGTGGACTCGCGGACGGAAGACTATATCACCGGCCGCTTTGGCTGATCGGTGCGACTAGTCCCAAGCCGATCGGACCTGGTCCGGTGCGTATTCACTGTGCGGGCGGCATGACCGCACCCAACTGATTGGAGTGAACCATGCGTAAACTGTTTTCCCGTCAGCTCATCGAGGCCCGCCACGAGATGCTGAGCATCTACGAGGCCGTCGATCTGGCCCTCCACGATGCCGTTAAGGCCTATGTGACCGACGACCGCAAGCTCGCCACCAAGACCAAGAAGCGCACGCTTTCGATTGACGCGCGCTGCGCCAACTTGGAGGCCGTGTGCTACAACCTGATCGCCACGCAGTCGCCGGTCGCCTCCGACTTCCGCTTGCTGCAGACGATTATCTACGTCGACTTTAACCTGCAGCGCATGACCGATAAGGTTCGCCAGATCTGCCGCGCCACGCGTCACATGGTCAAGGCCGACATCTCGCTGCCCCAGGAGCTCGTCGGTACGGTTGAGGCCGAGGCCGAAGCTGTTTACCAGGTGCTGGGCTCTTCGCTTTCTGCGCTCGTCACCAATGACATGTCCATCATCTGCAACTTGGCCGTCGAGGACGAGCCGGTGCACGCCGCCTACGAGAAGTTCTTCCGCACCTTTAATCGTATGGATACGGGCGACTTTATGGACGACGACAGCAACTATGACGACCTGCGCCGCGCTATCATGGTTTCGCGCTACCTCGATCGCATCGCTTCGATTTCCATCGATGCCGCTTGCCGTCTGACCTTCCTGTTGACTGGTCAGCGTATGAACGCCGGCGATATCGCCCGTGTGGACGAGGATGAGCTCGAGAGCATGCGCGTGCCTTCGGGCGAGGGTGTTATCATGAGGCCCGCCGTCGACGCTCGCTACGTTGCCAAGGTGCCCGCTAACGAGGTCAGCGAGGGTCTTCGCTACCTGCTCGATCATCTTGAGGACGAGGACGATGGCGAGGACGACGAGGAGTAAGTGACCCCGTTCGTCGAAAGATTGTAAATACCTAAGTGAGCGCGGCCTTGCACATGCGGGGCCGCGCTCTTGCGTTAGCATGGGACTACTTGTTTGGCTGTCAGCGGAGGCGATTGGCAATGGATAACTATTTGGACTTGATGCGCGCTCGCCGCGAGCAGATTCTGGAACGTTTTTATGCGGCGCTCGATCGCGCGGGCCGCCCCCACGACGCCGCGCGCCTCATTGCCGTGTCCAAGACCGTTGGTGTCGATGAGACCGTTGCCGCCATCCAGACGGGGTATCGCAATTTTGCCGAGAACCGCCCGCAGGAGCTGGTTCGCAAGCTCACGGGTCTGGCGGAGCATCCGGAGCTGCCCGAGGTGCGCTTCGATATGATCGGCAACCTGCAGACCAATAAGATCAATGCGGTGCTGGGCTCAGCCGAGCTGATTCACTCGGTGGGTTCGCTGCATCTGGCGCAGGCGATCTCGAGCCGTGCTGTCCGCAAGATTGAGGCAGGCGAGCTCGCCGGCCCCCAGTGTGTGCTCATCGAGGTCAATGTGAGTGGTGAGGAGTCGAAGGGAGGCTTTTCGCCCGATGAGATTCGCGCCGCCGCGGGTGAGCTTGCGGAACTTGAGGGAATTTGCGTACAGGGGCTTATGACTATGGCGCCCCGGGGGAATAAGGATGTGGCACGCCGCACCTTTGCGGGGCTTCGTGAGCTGAGGGATGAGCTGGAGGCGGCGCATCCCGATTTGAACCTGCCTGAGCTTTCCTGCGGCATGAGCGAGGACTTTGAGCCTGCCCTTGAGGAGGGCTCTACGCTCGTTCGCCTGGGCAGGGTAGTATTTAGCCCGGAGTTTGCAGTAAAATAAGGCTCTGAAGTGCGCACTGATTATCGGGGTGCCTGCACTAAACCGCGAGAGGACACAACCATGGGCTTCCTTGACGAGATTAAAAATAAGATGCACCTGGGCGGCCAGCAGGGTTACGACCAGGGTTATGGCCAGGACGACGACTACGGCTGCGATGACGGCTACGACGACGGCTATCAGGGCGGCGGCTACAGCGGTGCCTCGGGCGAGGGCTTCTATACCCAGGATGAGCCGAGCAACGGCCTGCTGGGCCAGACGCGCCGCGGTGAGGCCGAGTCGGTGGCCGTGTACACGCGTTCCGGACAGCTGGTCGGCGATGACTCGCGTCATGCAACGACGTACAATCCGCCGTCGCGTTCGCAGGATACTGTCGCGGGTGGCTATCGTCCCGGCGCCTACGACACGCCGTCGAGCTATGCCGAGAGCGCCCGTGCTCGCGCCGCGGCACCTGCGCCCGCTTCTGCGCCGAGCGACGCCTCGGCCTATGCGAGCAACATCATCAACGCCACGCCGCAGCTGCCTGCCTATGTCCTGCGTCCCGAGAGCTATGACGACGTCGAGACGGTTGTCCGTCGTGTGCGCACCAAGCAGCCTGTTGCACTGATTTTTGTTGGCGTTCGCACCGAGGTCGCCAAGCGCGTCCTGGACTTTAGCTATGGCTTTGCCTGTGGCCTGGGCGCCACGGTCAAAGAAGTGGGCGATCGCGTATTCATGGTGCTGCCCGCCGGCTGCGAGGTTAAGGATTCGGACCTCAAGAAGCTTCGTGCCGACGGCTACCTTAAGTAAACCCAAGACGAGGAGATTCTCATCAACATCTACACCATTGTCCAGCTGGTCAACACGCTGTTCAACTTCTACTCCACGCTCATCGTGGTCTATTGCTTTATGACGTGGATTCCCATGAAGCAGGGCGGCCTGCTGCAGGATATCGCTGCAGTGCTCGATAGCGTCTGCGGCCCGTGGCTCAACCTCTTTCGTCGGTTTATCCCGCCGATGGGCGGCGTTGATTTTTCGCCGGTCGTTGCGATTATTGCGTTGCAGTTGGTGCAGAGGCTGATTCTGCAGCTTCTTATAGGTATACTCGTATAGAACTGACTTAGTAACTTACGTCGGGCGTGTAGCGCCGAGGCGATGAAAAAGGAGACTTGTTATGGCTATTACCCCTGCAGACATCCAGGCTCAGACTTTCTCTGAGGCCAAGCGTGGCTACGATCCTGCCGAGGTCGACGTCTTCTTGGAGACGCTGTCCTCCGAGGTTGACGCTATGCTTGCCAAGATCGTTGATCTTAAGGGTCGCCTGACCGCCACCGAGCAGCAGCTTGCCGACGCGCAGGCTCAGCTTGCCCAGGCCCAGGATACCGCCGCTCAGGCCGTTCCCGCTGCTCCTGTGGCCGCTCCCGCACCCGACTTCTCCGCTCAGGAGCGTCAGATCTCCGCTGCCCTGATCGCTGCCCAGCAGACCGCCGAGGCAATTGTCAACGACGCCAACGAGAACGCTGATCGCATCCGCAACGAGGCTGACGCCAAGGCCCGCGAGGTTATCCGCCAGGCTCTGACCGAGAAGCAGGCCGAGCTCGAGGAAATCGACCGTCTGAAGGCTTCCCGCGAGGAGTTCAAGGCCGAGTATCTCAAGCTCATCCAGCACTTTATGGACGACGCCCAGAACTCCTTCCCGGCCGACCTCATGGCCTCCACGCCGGTCGGTTCTGCCGCTTCTCCCGCGGTGACCGTTCCCGCCGCCGAGCCGCTGCCCGTCGCCGATCCGGTTGTCCCCGTGGCCGATCCCTTCGCCCCGATCGACAACTTTGCCGCCGACGACCTGGACTAACACCAGAACTACAATCTAGTGTCCGTAAGAGGAGCTCGCACCTGCGGGCTCCTTTTTTGTGGCTGTATACGGGTTGGGAAACAAAACGCCGAGCTCTGCATGCGATAGGACAGAACTCGGCGAAGGGCGCGTGGTAAAAGGTAGATTTTAAGGTGTGTCTAAAAACTACTTGAGGAGGAAGTTGGAGAGGGGAATAGTGCGGGCCTCGCGATGCTCGGGATCGGCGATGTGGTCGGCGGGATAGCCACAGACGAGCATGTGATAGGGATAGACGCCCTTGGGCAGATTGAACTGCTCCTGTGCCACCTCAGGCTTAAAATGGCATACCCAGCACGTTCCCAGGCCCTGCTCGGTGGCCTCCATCATCATCTGGTCGCACACGATGGACGTATCGATTTCACTGGAATTCATCTGGTCATACGGGCGCACCCAAGCATCATCGGTAACGCTGCAAATAAGGAAGACAAGCGGAGCTCCAAAGATAGACCCATCACGAGCAAACCGAGGCTGACAAGCAGCAGCCTTCTCCAACAGCTCAGGCGTATCCAGCACCATCACACGGGCTGGATGATTATTACAAGCAGAAGGAGCAATACGCCCAGCCTCAACAATGGCATCCACCACAGCCTGCTCAACAGAACGGTCCTCAAAAGAAAGACAAGAATACCGACCACGAGCCAGATCCAAATAAGACATACAAGCCCTCCTAAAATTAAAAATCAAACAAACCAAAAGTAACCCAAAGAGTACCCAAAGGGGGGTGCGGACGATTTCTTGGACCGCGCCTAGGCGTATCC
>NZ_QRHM01000023.1:0-31337 GCF_003470325.1 Collinsella sp. AM24-1
GTCGCCGGGCGCCTGCCGCTCGGGCCCGCTCCGCTTGCGGCCGCCTGGGCGGGCATCGTGCTGGGCAGCCTGCCCCTCTACGCGCTGGGGCTCGGCGTGGCCCTGCGCCTCGGCCGCAACGCCGCCATCGGCGCCGGCGCGGCGGGGGTGCTCCTCGCGTTCTTCTCGGTGGGCGGACTTGCGCACGGCCTCATGACCGGCGAGCTCACCGGTGCCCTGGCGACGCCCCTGAGCTGGGTGCCGCTCGCCTGGCCCGCTCGCCTGGGGTCGCTCGGGGTGGAGGCCTTCATCGACGCCGCGCGTGCGGCGGGCCCTCTCCTCACGACTGCGCTCGCAGGCCTCGTGCTCACCCTGGGAGCCGACGCCGTCCTTCTGGCCTGGTTCTGCCGCTTCGAGGACGGGAAGGCAGATGCGTAGGAGGCCGCTCGCCGCCATGCTCGCCCTCCTCTCCGTAGCTCTCCTTCTGGGCGGGAATGCCCTGCTCGACGCCGGCTGGGGGTCGGCGCTGCGCTCGATCGCCGACCGCGTGCTGCCCAACCCTGAGATCGCCATGTGGGCGCCCGCGCCCGAGCCCGGCAGCCACGCGAGCTCCTACGCCGACGCCACCGGGGCGGGGGCGAACTACGTCTACCTGGTGGACGCGGCGGACGACAGGGGCGATGTCCGAGAGCTCCAGCTCATCTTCTTCGGACGGGAGTCGGACGGCGAGGGCTGGCTCGGGATCGAGGCGCGCGGCGGCTCGGGCGTGCGCTACCGCGTGTGCGACGCGGCCGAGGCACCCGCGGCTGCGCGCGGGGCTCTGGACCGCTGAGCGCGGCGCTAGTACAATTCCGACGAGAGTTTCAGGAGGTCGAACATGGCGAGGATACTGGCAGTGGATGATGAGCGGGCGATCCTCGACGCGCTCGCGCGCGTCCTCGGCCGCGACGGCCATGAGGTCGTCAGGGCGGCGGACCCGACGGCGGTCCCGGGGATGGACCTCTCGCGCTTCGACCTCGTGCTCTGCGACGTCATGATGCCGGGGCTCGACGGCTTCGAGCTCGTGCGGCAGATCCGCCCGGACTTCGACGGCCCCATCGTCTTCCTGACCGCGCGCGTGGCCGAGGAGGACGCCGTGGCCGCCTACGGCCTGGGCGCCGACGACTACGTCCGCAAGCCCTTCGGGGCCGCGGAACTGCGCGCCAAGGTCGCGGCCCATCTACGCCGTGAGCGCCGGCCGCGCTCGCACGCCCTCTCCTTCGGGGAGGTGCGGATCGACCTCGGGGCGCGCGGCCTCTCCGTGGGCGGCGAGGCCGTGCCGCTCACGCCCACCGAGTACGCCATCTGCGAGTACCTCGCGCGCCACCCCGGGCAGGTCATGAGCCGCGCGCAGATACGCGAGGCGGTGCTCGGCTGGGAGAGCGACGCCGACGACGCGGCCATATCCATGCAGGTCAGCCGCGCCCGGAGGAAACTCTCCGAGGCCGGCGCCGATCCGATCGCGACCGTCTGGGGGATGGGGTACAAGTGGCAGCCCTGAGGATCGGGGCGCGAGGTCGCGGGGGCATGCCGCTCTCCTTCGTCATCGCGCGCTACTTCGCCTACGCTTTCGCGGCGGTCGCCACGGCGTGGCTCGCCTCGTTCATGGCGCTCTCCGCGGCGATCAACGCGGGCTTCGTCTACGAGGCAAGCTGGGGGCCGGCCAATGCGCGCGAGGTCGCGGAGGGCCTGGCACGCGACGGCGTCTGCGGGCAGCAGGACGTGCCGACGGCCTACCGCTACCTCATCCTGAACAAGGACGGATACGTGCTGATGACAGACCTCGAGGGCACGCGGCTCGAGGATGCGACGGAAATGGCCAGTACGGCACTCGCCGCGGATCCGGGCACAGTGGAGATCGAGGGCGGGGGCTCGGGCCTCACCTACGCTGCGTTCCCGCTCAAGGGCGGCGGGGCCTGCGCACTCGTCAGCGAGTACCTGCCGCAGTGGGTCTCGCGCGATCTCGCCAGCCTGCTTCCCAACCCGCAGAACCTCATGCTCGTCGGCGCCGCTGTGGGAAGCGCGCTCGCGCTCGCGCTCGTGGCGCGCCGTGCGAGCCGCGTGATCTCGCGCAAGATGGCGCCGCTCGCGGAGGCGGCGGGGCGCGTCGGCGCGGGGGAGCTCGACTTCGCGGTCGGCAGCACCAACGTACGTGAGGTGAACGACGTCCTCGCCGCGATGGACGCCATGCGGGCCTCCCTCGCCGAGTCGCTCGAGGCCCGTTGGGCCGCGGAGCGGGGGCAGCGCGAGCAGATGGCGTCGCTCGCCCACGACCTCAAGACGCCGCTCACCGTGCTGCGCGCCAACGCCGACTTCGTGGCGGAGGAGCTGGAAGACGAGAAAGACGCCGACCTCGCGGCCGCCGCGCGCGACATAGCCGGCAGTGTCGAAAGGCTCGACGGCTACGTGCGCCTGCTCATCGAGGCCTCGCGCGGGTCCGGCGGGGCGGAGAGGGCCCCCATGCGGCCGGCCGAGCTCTGCGAACAGGTCCTCGCCGAGGCCGCCCAGATCGCCCGGGCGCGAGGCGTGACGCTCAACGCGGCCACGGGCCCCGCTGTCGCGGGCGCGCCCGAGGCCCCACTCGACCGAACCGCCCTGGCGCGAGCCGCCGCGAACCTCGTGGCCAACGCCGCCGAGCACGCGCGCTCGCGCGTGGTGGTCTCCTGCGACGTCGCTGGTGGATGCCTCGTCATCGAGGTCGCCGATGACGGACCGGGCTTTTCTCCCGCCGCCCTCGAACGCGGCTGCGAGCGCCTCTTCACAGACGACTCCTCCCGCTCCTCGCGTGACGGAGGCCGCCACTACGGGCTCGGCCTCCACGTCGCCTCCGAGGCCGCGAGCGCCCACGGGGGCTCCGTCTCGCTCGCCAACAGCCCCTCGGGCGGCGCGGTGGCCACCATCGCGGTCCCCCTGTGCGGGGCCTGACGAATCAGGCCCTCACACTGGCATGCCTCGCAACCAAACGCTTCCCGGATAATTCATGAGGCCGTATTCGTATTCGAGCCTGTCTATCTCGGCGGCGATGGCCTCCGTCATGTAGAAGTTTTTCGTGCGGCCCGTCGACTTCGCCAGGCGGTCGTACCTGTTCGCGAGGTCCTCGGGGATTCTCAGGGCTGCGGTGGCGGTTGCCATGATGCGCCTCCCAGTTGGATGCAATACGTGAATTACTTTCTATCACATCACCCGAATCCCGCACCGGCGTACGGCCGCATCTGCTTTTTTACCTTACATTTTGTCGACCGGCCCATGCCCGGCTTATTCAGCCGGGTTAAATCAACCATTAAATCAACCCAGGCCTGTAAGGGGCGGTGGAAATCCTTCGAGGACCGAGGGCGCCGTTCCTAGGTCGGCTCCTTGATGGCCACGGCTGAAGTCCCCTGCCATCGACTACGTGGGTTCCGGCATGGGGTTCTGGCGCTGCTCGAACGGGGCGCGAGGCTCGGCTGTCGGCCGTGCCGGACGGTATGCGTTTTGGGACCGAATGCCGCTTAGGTCCGTTCTGGACGATGACGCGACTGATTACCCTGCCCTTTCAGCGTGATTGCCGCTGCGGCACGTTGCGCCCTGATCTGTTTGCCCCATAGTAACTTCCTGCATGCAATATTAACCCTAAGCGAAGGGGGGCAGCATATGCATGCTGTGGCAATTTCGCCTCGGGGGGTGTTCCTATAGTTTTGTCAACTGGGAAATGCTCTCCGTGCGACCGAATCGCGGCATGCTGACGCCAAGCCATTAGGCCGGTGGGCTTCAGTCTGCTCGGTGCGTTTCGGCTAGGCTGCGTAAGGCACCCTGTCTCGCATGACCGCGTAGATGACCTTCAGTCTCTTTCGCGCCAGCGCCTTGAGCGCCTTGCCGTGCGACATGCCCCGCTCCCGGCACCTGGTGTAGTAGTCGCCCCATCTCCCCTCTGTCCGGGTAAGGCAGTTACATGAGAATATGAGCAGGTTCTTCAGCCTCTTGTTGCCTTGGCGCGATGCCGTCACCGAGGAGATCGAGGTTCCCGACTGGCGGTTGCGCGGCGCCAGGCCGCAGTACGACGCGAGCCTGTCGTGACTGGGGAAGTCTTCGATGTCGATGGAGATCGCAAGCTCGGAAGCGGTTTTGGGCCCGATGCCCGGCACCGTCAGGAGGCATCGGTAGGTATCGTCGCCCTCGAGCAGGGCGGAGATCTCCGCCGTGATCGCCTCGATCTCCGCCGAGTTCTCGGATATCCTGCGCGCGAGCAGTTTCACCGCCCGGTCCTCGGCGGCGACGACCGACGCATCCGGCCTTGTCGAGGAGGTTGTCGAGCGGACGAGGGCCTCGATCTTACCGCGCGCCGCCCCACGCGTGAGCGCCGCCGCCCTGCGGGGCCCGGCGTCGGCTACCGACCAGGCCCCGCCGAGGGATGCCATGAGCCTCAGCTGGGGCCCGTCGGACAGGTCGACCAGTGCCTCGAAGGCGGGGCACGATTCCAGCAGGATGCTGCGCAGCCGGTTCTTATTCCTAGTGTTCTCGCAGGTCAGGAAGTTCCTCTGGGCGGCCAGCGCCCTCGCCGCCGCAATCGTCGGACCCGGGTCTCCGACCGGCAGGAGCGCGTCGGGGATGCCAAGCGCCGTCTTCGCGATGACCATCGCGTCTCGCTCGTCGGTCTTGGCGTCGCCGGCGAAGAGCCTGGCGGCCCCGTGCGCCGCGAGTCCCGGCAGGTACGCCGCCGACATCCCGGCCGCCCTGGCGCGGGCGAGCGCGAGGGCGCCTATGTTGCGCGACTGGTCGACGACCACGAGCGCATCGGGGAAGCGGCCGAACAGCGAGTCCAGGTCGTCCTCCCTGTTCGCGACGGGGGTGCTCAACAGCACCTCGCCATCTCGAGTCGCGACGCATGCCCAGTGGGACGATTTCCCGACATCGAGCCCGATGACGGCTTCCGGCATTCTAATTGGTGCCACGGTGGTATCCTCCAATCGGTAGGCCGATCGGAACCCCTCCCCGCGACACCCACATTACCTGGCCGTGGCGCTTGCGCCCGGCAGTTTCCTATCAGTCGTCCGGAGCGGCGAGCGCCCCCGGTGGCAACACCCCCCGGGCCCTCTACGGGGCAGGGGCAGACGGCCATCCGGAGGCGCCCGATCGGCGGCCCCTCGGGGCTTGCCCGTATCGTAGGCAATGCGCCGAATGCTCGCCATCGAAATTTATCGATGGCCTATTTCAGACTGTAATGGGGTCGCTCCTAAGACGGTCCGCCTCAGAGGCCAGTCAATCATCGAGTACGTTCTGATCGCGGCTATCATCAGTTTGGTGGTGGTATTTGCGGGACCGCAGGTCTCCGGTGCCATCCGCAACCAGTTCAACCAGGTCACGAACGCGGTCAACTCCGGCGCGTCCGGCGACAACTTCATGAGCGCCGAGGAAAAGACATATCGCGAGGCGATGAAGACCGTCGTTAACAAGGATGCGAAAGATTGGACGCTCGACGAACAGAAGGCCGCGGCAACCGATATCGCCAAGAACGGAACGTCCTCGGTCGTCTACGCCAAGGCCAAGGCCGCCATGGATGCGGGAACGAAGTTCTCTACCAAGCTCACGAACGGCAAGACCCTTGAGTACAGAATCATCGGCATCAACCATGATGACTTGGCCGATGGTAGCGGCAAGGCAGGATTGACCTTTCTAACCACCTCTACGGCCATCAGCTCCCGAATGAACGCGACGCACACCAACGTCGGCGGCTGGGAGCAGTCGGAGCTCCGCAAGAAGATGAACTCGGGCGAGATTTGGAACCTCATGCCATCCGATTTCCAGTCGAGGGTTAAGGCCGTAAAGAAGCTCACGAACAATGTCGGCGGAAACGATAAGAATGCCGCCGTCACAGCAACGGCCGACAAGCTGTTCCTGCTCAGCTACTCTGAGATCGTCCCCACCTCCTACTGGGCATCCAGCTATCCCTGGACTTCCTCCGAGGGCGCCCAGTACGAGGCGTTCCGGGACAAGGTGACGAATAACTGTTCGGGCAATGAATCCCTGAAGAATGGCTACAGTTGGTGGGAGCGTTCAGTGTGTCCGCTCGCTTCCAGCAGTTTCCTTGATGTCAACGACCGCGGCGATCCGTCTCTCAACACCCCCGCGATGTACTCGCGTATCGTTTGCCTCGCTTGGTGCTTCTAGCCTTGGCCTCAAAGCCTGCGCAATACCGCGTGGGCTTTTCTTTACAGGCGTTAGCCTGCAATTTAAGAGGGGGCACATTGTAGCCCCCTGTTTTCAGATTTCTATTTTCGAGTTTTTATTTGCTATACGGTGATTTTAAATCTTCTTGTAAACATTGACCTCTCCCTCGACGCGTTCTATCTTATAACCCCTCTTTAGCATGCTGGAATGGCTGGCGAGCTTCTTCCCGAGGATCGTATGATCTGTTGTTGGCTTCCGCTCGCCCGCTGGGGTCACCGTATAGAGGAAGTTATGGTTTTTATCGATTTCTTCTATGATTTCTCTTGTCTTAAACTCCTTTCCGCTTTTGTAGTTCTTAATTATTGCAAGCGCTTGCGCTGCCGCGATGTTTGGGTTGAGCCGAGGCTGGACTGCCCGGATCTCTTCCATCACCAGCTCGTACACAGCTTGCGCGACCCCCTGTCCCCTCATCCGAGCCCAACTCTCTATCTGCCGTTCTTCTGCGGGTGTAAACAAAACTCTCATTACAATTACTCCTTCATGAGTTTAGGAATGAATACACGGCTATATAATACCCAGTATATTCGCAACTAACCCTGCTACTTTTTATATTGTATAGAATGTAGTGTAAATGAAAATAAACTACCTGCATATCAGGCAGCATTTTGCAGATGTATCACAAGTTTTCAGATCAACGCTAGTTCAAATATGTATTGAACTAATGATTATGCTATTCTGTGTTTAAGAATCGGCGATAAATCGACCGGAGATAAGAATATGAGAAGACGTTGGAACGACCCCGCAGGCGCCGCGGAAAGGCTCAGGGCCATAGAAATTGACCGACCGGAGCTAATGAGGGTTCAGGCCCAGGAGATAACCGGCATGTCCGCAGCGGTGTTCGGCCGCGAGGTGATAGAGAACCCGATGTGGATCGCCCGAAATACAGAGAAGACCCTCCCTGGGGTGACTTATTTCAAGACTGCTGATCTCGCTCGGCATTTCGAGCGCATGCGCGACAAGAGGGAGTGCGCCAAACTCCTGTATCACTATTTCTATTTCTCCGACGAGGCGTTCCTGGAGGAATACGGCAAGCCTAAAGATGTCGTGTTCGGCCCCGGGACTTCAATGGCCGTCTCAGTTTCGGGCGATGGTGACGAGGGCTAGGGCGGGCGATGACGGCCCGCCGGCGGTGCTATCGGCGATCAAGGGAGGTTATCAATGGAGATCATCGAAGGCGGACAGCTCTCAAATGAAGAGCTGTTGAAGAGGGTCGTTCGGGACCGTGTGCGGGCCGACAGCAGGTACAAGCCCATGAATGGATTGGGGGTCGTCATGCACGGGAACGTCGTCGAGGTTATGGAGGACCAGGCTCATCTCGCCGTCGAAGCGCGGATTCCTCTCCAAATCTCATGCAGACTTTGCGAGACGGGAATTATCGTCGCCACCTTCCCCTCGCCGAGAATCGTCCCTCCATCTAAGCGGGACCAGTTCCTGGCGCTTGCGAACGCCGTCAACATTGCCTCCGTGGGAGTCGGCGGGCTCGTCCTGGACGACCTGGACCTCGCATTCATGACGGGAATGCCATACGAGCTTTTCAGGGCGGCCCCCGATGAGACCGGGCGAATCCTCCTCACGAGGGGTGTGGACCTGCTCGACAGCATCGCACTGGCAGCCCTTAGCCTCTCCGTGGGAGACTGGTCAATAAAAAAGACTCTCAACTTCGTCGACACACTCTATTCGAATGGGTATGTGTGCGAGGAGGATTGGTTCTAGCGCGGAACCGCCCGTATCAAGAGCGTTTCTATAGCCGTTCCAGAGCCCTTCTTGACTCAGTCCCGTGTTGGCGCCGCCGCCGCAAGCGATGAGCGGCGCCGACACATGGCTTGCCCAAAAGTGAAAGGAATCCACTGTTGGGTCATCAGGCGGCTAATGAAGCGGTCGAGGAACAAGCGTGTCAAGCCATGTAGCAGCAAGAATGCCGCCGTTATGTTAGCTATACCGCTGACATAACGGCGGCATAGGTGGCGCGACCTCGGCGTGCGCCGCCGAGCTGTATGTATATACGGCATATACGACTATATTTGGGCAGGAAACCGCTTACGTTTTGTGACGGGACGCCGCTTCGAATGATGAGGGCACCTCGTGGCACTCTCCTGCGTTCTGGATGTCCTCGGCTGTCCTGATGAGCGTCTATACTGAAATTGCTCACGCTGGGGGCTGTGCCTCGTTAGACAGAGCGGTACGCCGTCATCAACACCCCGCTTCGCCACGACTAGACGCTAATCCTGAGGAGGTAAATGTATGCGCATTTACTGCATGTCAGATATCCATGGATGCCTTGAGCCATTTCTGAAGGCTTTAGAGACCGTTGACCTTGAGTCCGAGGACTCCAGGCTGCTCCTCCTCGGAGACTACTGCGACAGGGGTCCCGACTCGCTCGGGGTGTTCAGGACCGTCATGGGGCTCCAGGAGCGCTACGGCGAGCGTGTCGTTGCACTGCGGGGAAACCATGAAGAGCAGCTCATAGAATACCTATCCAATGTGGACGATCCAGACTTTGCACAGGCGTGGAAGCTCGCGGACAGCAACCAAGCGAGACCGCGAGGTCCTTCCTCGATCCGGATGAGTTCGAGCATTTGCGGCACCTCCTCGTCCTGAAGCGCTTCGAGGAGGCGTACCGCCACACGGTGCGGTGCATGAGGAAAGCCCACGGGGATGTCATCAAGTGGATCGGGAGGCTCCCGTACTACTGGGAGTCACCATTCGGGCAGGTGTTCGTCCATGCCGGCATCTACGAGGAAGCGGGCGCCGATTGGTGGAAACCTGGAACTCCTGAGGAATTTTTCACGGCGATGCAGCCGATGTATGTCGGGCAGCACTTCGACCTCGACGTCATCGCGGGCCATGTCAGCACCGAGACCGTGAGCGGCATCGCCGGGTACCGGGGGATCTGGTTCGACGGCGAGAGCCACTACTATGTCGACTCCAACGTCATGGAGCGCGGCGAGGTCGCGGTGCTGACCTACGACTCGGAGACCGAAAGGTACTCGGGACCGGGACTAGACTGACGATAAGGCCCTCGGGCTCTCGGTTTTCTCCCCTGCTAGCATTTCGAGTTCAGGGCGTATGCGGTGGGTGAATAATGGATTCACTTCGATGGCGGCGTTGACGGGAGCAGCCATGGCGATGTGCGAGATCGAGTTCGATGAGGGCGAAAGGGCCTTGATTCAGGGCCATGCGGACGCCGCGGGCATGTCCTTTCCCGAGTTCGTGAGAAGGGCCGCGCTCGAGAAGGCTGAGGACATGGCGGACATCAAGGTCTACGACGAGGCCATGAATGGGGATGACGGCACCCGCTACCCGATGGAAGAGGTCGTGCGCATGGCGGAGGAGGCCGAGTGATGGTCCGCACGCATCATCTCCCCTTCGAACGAGGGGCCCATGTATAACAGTGCCTGCGCGATCTTGGCGTGGACCCCGAAACTCTTGAACAAGTCCGACTCGCCGGATAGCGATTCGATGGGCTGGATGAATGCAAGGAATGCCAACCTCTTCGATTCCTTCGAGCGCAACGTGCTAAGCCGTCGGTTTCTCCTCGGCATCCTGCTCGAACTTGACAAAGGCGTCGGATATCTGTCTGCTGGTGGGAAGCGCGAAGCGCTCTCTGCGCGACACGATCTCATCGAACATCGGGACAAGGAACGCCCGGACCTTCGCCTCTTGGTCCTGCGATGAAAGAGTTTCCTCCATCAGCGCCTTGAACTCTTCCGGCTTTACGCCGTTCAGGACGGCAAGCAGCTTGTCCATCTCACGTCCGTCGAGCAGATACTCGACCGCCATGCACGACACCATGGCGTTGAAGTACCGCCCAAAAGACGCGCTGTCGCCCTCGAACAGTATCCCGCCGACTACGCCCGCGGCCGCTGTGCCGACCGTTCCTCCGACCATGCCGCCCGCGAGGCCGACGACGGTCCCCACGCCGGGCGACACCGCCGTGCCGGCCGCGGCGCCGACCTTCGCCGCCGCGACTCCTGCCGCGGTGGCGCCGGCGATTCCCCCGGCGACCGAGCTGGCTAGGCATGCTATGTTCTGGGCGTACTGGGCGCCACTCGCCTTGCCCTGGAAGAGCTTGTAGGTCTCGGGGACTGAGAATACGGCGAGGGTCACCGCTGCCGAGACGGCATTGCCCCTTAGTATCCTCGCGAGCTGCTTGGAGGCGGCCGCTCCGCTGATGGCGGTCTTGCCCGTAAGGGCGCGCAGGCCGTTGACGATTGTGGCGGACGCCTTGAATCCGAGCTCGCCGACCACCGCCTGGCTGGGCGCCATCAAAGCGTTGGAAAGCCCCGTTCTGGAGAGCTGCGAGACGACCATATGCTGGGCAAAGGACAAGCCGAACACTTGGACGCCGGCAGCGATGCCCGCCTGGACGGCACCGGTGATGTCCCTGGTCTCCCTGTATGCCATGAACGTCGTCGCCAGAAACGACAGGCCGAATGCGCAGGAGCATGTGACCGCGCCGGTCGCGGCGTCATACTTCAGCGAGTCCGCCGTTCCCGGCTTGGCGAGGTTCACCGCCTGGTCGTATGTGAGCTTGCCTTTGCGGACGATCTTCTCGGCGTCCTTGGGGTCGCTGACGCCGGGGACCTTGCCTTGGCTAATCTTCTTCTCAAAACCGCGGAGCACCTGCTGGTACTGGTCTTTCGGGACTTCGAGCTGCATCGGCGTGCCGTCTTTCGAAAGGTAGCGATACTGATGACTGCTCGAATCGAAGCATGCCTCGAGGGAGCCGCGCGCCGTCTTGTAGTACTTGGTCTGGATCAGAACGCCGTCGACGCTTCGGTCGGCGCCGTTCTTCGCGTTGTCCCTTCCCAGAATCTCGGCCTGGTGGCCCTGGAGCCTGTCGATGATGCTGTTCGCCTCCTCGGCAAGCTCTCCGTGGCCCGCAGGGTTGTTGACCGCGGCCCGTTGCTCAACGAAGACCTCCCCGTTGCTGTTGATGGTCGCCGCCGCCGCGACTGCTGCGGCTTTGACCGCCGTACCGTCCACCGCGGCAAGCCCGCTGTCGATGCCGGCGGCGCGGTCATCCTCGAGGCCGCGGAGCGCCCGGCAGCGGGATACGAACTGGCTCCGGCACGCTTCGTCGACGGTGAGCGCAAGGTTGCCTTCACCGTCGGAGGCGAAGGGGCCGGGTTCGAAGTACGCCCACTCGAAGTAGAAGAGGCGAGACTGCCTCTTTTCCTTCCCCGGGACGGCGAACGCGTCGGCGTCCGCCTTGATGTAGACGCCCTTTTCGGTCATGGCGATTCCGCTGGGCCTGAGGTCGAACTCGGCGTCGGCCCAGACAACGGTCTGTTCCCTCGGTATCGGGAAGGCTGACTTCACCTTTGCGGCATTGGCTTCCGTCAACGGGAGCGGAGACTCCTGGAATGAGCCGAGTAGCTCCTGTGCGCGGGTGGCCTCAATCGCCCTCAGGGCTTCCTGTACCTTGGGCGCGTACTCCGCCTTTTCCGCATCGAGTCTTTCGGCCTCCTTTTCGTCGAGGACGGCCTTCGCGCCGCCCGCCGCCCCTGCGACCGCAGCGCCCGCCGTTGCTGCCGCGTCTACAATCGCCGCGCCCGCTGCTGTCGCTGCCCCGGTGGCGCCCTCGGCAATCCTGGCTGTCGCCTCGCCGGCAGTCTTAGCGGCCCTCTGGATCTCTTGCAGCGGGTCGAAGCCTTTGTCGAATATGCTCATGGACGATTCTTTCTCGTGGGCGGATAGACAGTTCGAATCGCGTTGTTTCTAATACGGACGTTATTATAGCTTTGCGTTTTTATGCCTTTGGTTCAGCTGCCAAACTCGGCGCGGGAAACTCGAGCAAGATTGTCAAACATTGGGCGATACAAGGGGACACCCACAATCGCCTCTATATCGACAAGGTGCAGCTGCGCTAGGGCTTCGAGATGGCAATTGACTGCATTCAAGACACTCGTATTTCTCCCCTACCGTCATCGTTGCCGCTGCGGCAAGACCGGTGCAAATACTTGGAATAGCCCTACGCTCGGCAATGTATCTACAAACCCTGAGCGAAGGGAGCCGCATATGCATGCAGCGGCAATTTCGCCTCGGGGGGGGGTCGCTCGTAGAGCGGCTCAACTCCGAGGCCAAGGACTTATCGAGTACGCCCTGATCATCGCGGTCATCGGCCTGGTGATCGTGTTCGCGGGACCCAGCGTGGCCGGGGCCATCCGAAACCAGTTCAACCTGGTCGGCAACACGGTGAACAATGGGACGACCGGCGGCATCGAGGGAGGCGCGACCGGTGGCGGCTCCACAGGCGCCGATTCCGTTACCGTCCAGGCGGCCATCGCCAAGGACGCGAATGACTGGACGCTCGATGAGCAGAAGGCCGTGGCCGAGGACATCGCCGCCAAGGGCGAGGCTTCGCCCGCCTACGCCAAAGCCAAGGCCGCGATGGACGCAGGCACGAAGTTCTCCGTCAAGTTGACCAATGGCGAGACGCTCGAGTACCTCATCATCGGCATCAACCACGACGACTTGGCCGATGGAAGCGGCAAGGCGGGCCTGACGTTCGAGGTGACCAACAAAGCCCTAGGTCCCCAACGCATGAGCGTCACGAAAACTAATGCCGGCGGATGGGAGAAGTCAGAGTTGCGTGGCCGCCTCAATTCCGGCGACCTTTGGGCGCTCCTGCCGTCCGAGCTCCAGTCCAAGGCGAAGGCCGTCACTAAGATGACTGACAACAAGGGCGGCGACGGCGCCGGCAACGTCTCTGCCACGACCGACAAGGTCTTCCTCCTCAGCTCGACCGAGGTCTGGGGCGACCTTCAGTCCGACGGTGCTCAGTACGAGTTCTACGCTTCCAAGGGCGTGACAAAGTCGAACTGTGCAGGAGCCGCGGTCGGCGGTTTTCATTGGACTCGCTCCGTGGACCCGAACAGCTCCACGTACTTCCGCTATGTCTATTTCGGTGGTGTCTGTGACATCAACTTAGTGACGGGGAGAAGTTACGTCCAACCCGCATTCTGCTTCTAGGTTCTTACCAAAGCCCGCACATCCTGTGCGGGCTTTTCTTTTTGCGATATCTGAGACAATTCGTTCTTAACAGCACATGTACTCCAAACAAGAGTGCTTGGGGTGCTAAAAGGCTCTCAGAGCGCCTGCCCCACTTCCCTGCCATTACCATTGTGGTGCCCTCGTATAGAGCACATCCCGCCTGGCATTTCGCTGCAACAGCCCACTTGTCCACCGATCAAGTGAACTGCTGGAATAATGACAGCGACATGCTTGTTCGTTACAGTCGCTATATCTGTGTAAATCGCCGCAATAAATGCAGCCCGTTCTCGGCGTGTACCTGCTGCGCGTATGTAGAATCATTTCGCGTTAATAAATCGGCTCAAGCGCGTGCAAAACGCGCAAGTAGCCGCAAAAGACGATTATCGAGTAGGTAGATTTTTGGCACCCTGTTGCTTACTGGAAATTAAGCTATTGCTTAAAACAAAAAAGGTCAGACACTAGGTGCCTGACCTACAAACTTCTGGTCGGGACGACTGGATTCGAACCAGCGACCCCTTGACCCCCAGTCAAGTGCGCTACCAAGCTGCGCCACGTCCCGAAGCTTTTGTTTGTTGCTCTGCTCTCGCTCGCAACAGGGAATATATTAACCCGAAACTTTGGCCTTGTGCAAGAACTTTTTTACAAATTTTGAAGCAAGTCCAAAATTGTATCTGCGAGCTGGGGTTTTGTTAGCACGGGAAGTTCTTGCGTACCCGCTGTGCTCACGATCCAAGCTTTGTTGGTGTCGGTTCCAAAGCCCGAATCGGCGCGCGAGACATCGTTGGCGATAATGGCATCGCAACCCTTGCGGTCGAGCTTTCGCTGTGCGTACTCCACGACGTTATCGGTCTCGGCCGCAAAGCCGATCACGCACCGCTCCCCCTTTTGGCGTGAAAGCTCGGCCAAGATATCGACTGTCTCGACCAGTTCGATGCGATCCAAGCGTTCGTTGGCCTTTTTGAGCTTGTGGTCCGCTGGGGATAAGGGGGTATAGTCGGCGACGGCTGCCGCGCAAATGGCCGCATCGGCCGTCTGAAAGGCGCCCAGCGCCGCCTGTAGCATCTCTGCGGCGGTCTGCACGCGCACGCACTCTACGCCGCGGGGAACCTCGAGCGATGTCGGCCCCAGCACAAGCGTAACCGCAGCACCGCGGCGAGCGGCCTCCCCCGCCAGGGCGATGCCCATCTTGCCCGACGATCGGTTGCTAATGAAGCGCACGGGGTCGATCGGCTCGTGCGTGGGGCCGGCAGTAATCACGATGCGCTTGCCCGTCAGGTCTTGCGGCACGGGATTGAGCACCTCGCAGACGGCCTCGACGATGTCCTCGGGCTCGCTCATGCGTCCCGTGTCCACGTCGCCGCAGGCAAGGTAGCCGCTGCCGGGTCCCACCACGCGAACACCGCGCTCGCGCAGCGTGGCCATGTTGGCCTGCGTCGCCGGAGCCTTCCACATGCCGTTGTTCATAGCGGGTGCGACCACGATGGGTCGCGGCGTGGCAAGCAGCGTGGTGGAGATGAGGTCATCGGCGATACCGTTTGCCATCTTGGCGATGATATTGGCCGTCGCGGGCGCCACGACCACCAGATCGGGCTCCTGCGCCAGCGAAATGTGGTGGATTGGGTCGGAAGGGTCGTCGAACAGGCCTACGGCGACCGGCTCGTGGGTGAGCGCACGGAAAGTGAGTGGGCCCACAAACTCGGTGGCATGCTCGCTCATGACGACCTTGACGCGTGCGCCGCGCTTTTGCAGCAGGCGCACGATATTGCACGACTTATAGGCGGCGATCCCGCCGGTAACGCCCAGCAGGATCGTTTTTCCCTCAAGTTGCATTGAATTGTTGGATGCCGCCGTCATCGCTAGGCTTCCTTGCTCGGGAGCACCAGGAGGCGGTGGCAGTACGGACAGTGCGTAATCTCGCTACCGTCGTGGTTGAGGTCGCTCATGGACGAAGCCTGCAGCGCGGTGTGGCAGACCGTAGGGATGTTACCCTGGATGGTCTCAACAGCCAGGCCGCGGAACTGCTTGAGCAGGCGCTCGTAGTCGGTGAGCACGTCGGTCGGCAGCGTAGCGGCAAGGGCGGTGCGCTCCTTGGTGGCGGCGTCAATCTGGGCCTGCAGGTCGGCGGCCTTGGCGCGGGCGGCCTTGGTATCGGCCTTCACGCCCTCCTCGAATTTGGCGATGATGGCCTGCGCGCGAGTCTCGCGGTCGAGCGCCTCCTTATGGGCGACAACGACGTCCTTGCGAGTGTGCTCGATCTTGTCCAGGCGCTTGGCCAGGGTGGAAAGCTCGTTCTCCAGGTCCTGCACCTCGCGGTAGTCGGAACCGTCGACGTGACGCTTCTTGGCAGCCTCGATGGCGTTATTGGTCTGGATCTCGGTAGTGTTGAGATCGTCGAGCTCAATGTCCAGATCCTTGCGTTGGGCGTAGAGCTTGGTCATCTCGGACTTGAGCTTCACATAGGTCTTGCGCTTGGAAGCGAGCTCCTTGAGCTTCGGCATATTGGCAAGTTCGCTCTTGTTGCGGGCGAGCTCCAAATCGATCTGTTGCAGCTTGAGTAGCGTAGCGCCGGCGCTCATAAGTTCTCTCCTTTTGTCACAGTCCACCATTGGCAAGGGTTCAGTATTTTAATCGCATGACGGGGGTCGACCCCGGCGTCAAGTGCAGAGTTCATCAAGATATCCACGAACGGCTCTTCGGAGCGGTCGTGGCCGAGCAGAATCACGCTCAGGCCACGCAAGGCAAGGTCCTGCGCCACGTGGTATCCCGCCTCGCCCGTCACGATAACATCTGCGTTGGCAGCGATGGCAAGCTCTCCAAAGTCGCCCAGGGAGCCGCCCAATAAGGCGACGGTGCGGCACGGGTGCTCGGCCTCGCCCCACACGCGCGGGTCGCTGCCAAACGCCGTGGCAGCACGGGTGGCAAGATGGCGCAGCGTGCACGGGTCGTTGAGCGTTGCAAGCACGCCCAGGCCGGTGGCCTCGGGGTCGTCCACGTGCTCCAGTGAGCTTACGTGCTTTGCGCCTAGCAAATCGCTCAGGCGAACGCGCGCTTCGTGCGAGCGGTCCAGGTTGGTGTGAAGCGAGATGATGCTCACGCCGCAACGAGCTGCCTCGTACAGCGCGGCGCTACACTGGGGACGCGCGGAATCAGCCGGACAAAAGGCCTCGGGCGCCTTGATATAGATGGGATGATGCGTCAGCAGCACGTTGGCGCCGGACTCAAGGGCGCGGTGCACGTTGGCCTCGGTCGCGTCGAGTGCGCAGGCAACACCGGTGATCTCGGCAGCAGGATCTCCCACAGATAGCCCAACATGATCCCAGCCCTCGGCGTCCGTCTTGGGATAGCGTGCCAGTAGGGCGCGCTCGAGCTCGGCGACGATCATACGGCACCTACGATCGAGAGCAGCGTCTGGGCAAAGTCGTCCAGGTCGTCTGGATTCACGCGATCATCGAAGGAGATGCGCAAGGCACCCAGCGCCTGTTCGCGGCCGATGCCCATCGCGCTGAGCACGTGGCTCGGGTCCATGCTGCCACTCGAGCATGCCGAGCCTGCCGACACCTCAAAGCCGGCGGCGTCGAGCTTGATGATGAGTTCCTCGGAGTCCATGCCGTCAATGTAGATCGATACCATGCCGGGCAGACGGTCGGCTTGCGCGTAGTCACCCATGGTGGCGTGAATGCGCTGGTGGGCCGTAAGCGTGGCGTAGAGCTTGTCGGAAAGGGCTTGCAGCTTCGCGCGCTCCTGAGCCACATGGGGCGTCAGAGACGAGGCGGCAGCGGCAAAGGCGAGCTGCGTGCGCAGGTCTTGCGTGCCGGCACGACGTCCGGCTTCCTGTCCGCCGCCAAAGATGCGCGGGCGCAGCGGCGTGCGGTTCTTAAGGTAGAGCGCGCCGGATGCCACGGGGCCACCGATCTTGTGCGCGGCAACGGTCATGGCGTCAACTCCCAGCTCGGTGACATCGAGCGGAATATGCAGATACCCCTGGATGGCATCGGTGTGGAACGGGGCGCCAACGGTATGCGCGGCCGCGGCAAGCTCGCGGATGGGCTGCACCACGCCGGTCTCGTTGTTGGCAACCATGATGCTCACGAGCGCCACGTCGTCGCCTAGTAGCTCGACAAGCGCGGCAGGCTCAATGTAGCCCGCGCGGCAGGGCTGCACCAGGTCGACGGAAAAGCCGGCGGCACGCAGCAATGGCAGGTTGTCCAGAATCGAATCGTGCTCGATGGCAGATACGATCACGCGGTTGCGTTTACGGTCGCGCTGACGGGCGCCCTCGGCAAGACCGAGGAGCGCAAGTTGGTTTGCCTCGGTACCGCCGTTGGTCAAGATGATCTCGGACGGACGGACGCGCGCGCCAAAGCTGCGGGCAATCTCGCGACGCGCGACTTCAAGGCGCGCAGCGGCCTTGCGGCCGAGCGAATGCAGCGAGTTGGGGTTGACGCCGGCAAGCTCGCTGTCGTCGTACTCGCGCTGCGCAAGGAGCGCCTCGGCGCGCATGGGCGTCGAGGCGGCATAGTCAAGATTCACGGGTATGCGGTTTTGACCTGCGGTCATAAGGGTTTATGCCTCCTGTGCGGCCTCGTTGCCCAGCTTCTGCAGCAGCGCAACCTCGGCAGCGGGATCTTCGGACTTAAATACGGCAGAACCGGCCACGAGCACGTTGGCGCCGGCCTTGACGACCTCGACAATGTTCTTGGAAGAAATGCCACCGTCGACCTCGATGAGGGGCGAAACGCCGTGACGCTCGCACATGGCCCTGAGCTCGTGGAGCTTAGCGATGGTGCCCGGGATAAAGCTCTGACCGCCAAAGCCCGGGTTCACGCTCATGAGCAGCACCATATCGACGACATCAATGATGCTCTCGAGTACGCACACGGGGGTGGCGGGGTTGAGCACCACGCCGGCCTTGACGCCGCGCTGCTGCAGATGCGTGAGCGTGCGGTGCAGGTGTGTGGAGGCCTCGTAGTGCACGGTGATCATATCGGCACCAGCGTCGGCATACCAATCGACGGTCTCGTCGGGGTTCGACACCATGAGGTGAGCGTCGACCGGCACGTCGGTGGAGCGCTTGACGGCCTTGAGGATATCAACGCCAAAGGTGAGGTTGCCGGTAAAGTGACCGTCCATGACGTCGAAGTGCACGTAGTCGGCACCGGCGATCTTATCGAGTTCGCCCTTAAGGTTGGCCATGTCGGCCGAAAGGACGGACGGAGCGATTTTAATGGAACCCATGGTAGTAGCCTTTCTGCGCTAGTCGGTGAGTCCGTAGAACTCCTGCGATGGGACGCGGTCGGTGAGAATTTCGAGCGCCCTATCCAAAGTAACACCGTTGTAGAGCGTTTGCTCCACGGCAAAGGTGAGCGGAATATCTACGCCCAGTGAACGGGCGAGCTCGCTGACGCTGCGGGCCGCGACGGCGCCCTCGACCACCATATGCGTGCGCGCCTGGTACTCGTCGAGCGACACGCCGTGGGCAAACTCGTAGCCAAAGGTGCGGTTGCGCGAATGCTCCGAGGTGCAGGTGGCGATGAGGTCACCCATGCCGGCAAGCCCCATGCAGGTCATGGCCTGGCCGCCGCGGGCGTGCACCAGGCGGCTGATTTCGGCCAGACCGCGCGTCATGATGAGGGCGAGCGTGTTATCGCCCGCGCCCGAGCCGGCGGAGATGCCGCACACGATGGCGATGACGTTTTTCATGGCGCCGCAGACCTCGACGCCCGTCATATCCTGCGACAGGTAGATGCGGAAGGCCGTGGAAAGCAGCAGCTCCTTAAAGGTCTCCCCCACCTGCGTATCTTCGCTGGCGATGACGGCGGCAGAGAGCCCGCCGCGGCAGATTTCCTCAGCATGGTTTGGGCCCGAGAGGGCAGCCACACGACGCTCGTTGCCGATCTCGCTGGCGATCACCTCGCTCATGAGTAGGCCGGACTCGGGCTCAATGCCCTTGGTGAGGCAGAGTACCGGGGTGTCGGCGGCGATAAAGGGCGCCGCCTGGTGGCACACGCTGCGAAGATGCGTCGAAGGCACGGCAAAGATGATGGCCTCGGCGCCGTCGAGCGCCTGCGCCAACTCCGTCGTGGCGACAACGTTGCCGGGCAGCTCGTAGTCCACCAGATACCGGGGATTGCGGTGCTCACCATTGATGCCGGCGGCCGTCTGCTCGCTGTGGGCCCACATGGTCACGCGCTCGGCTCGCGCGGCAGCAAGGCCGGCGACGGCGGTTCCCCAGGAGCCGGAGCCAATCAGCGCAACATTCATGACTCTCTCCTACTTATCGTCGGGCTCGGTGACGCGCTTGGTAAACGAGAGCTTGGACTCCTTACCCGTCATGAGCTTTTGGATATTCGAGCGATGGGCCCACACCACGGTGATGCCGATCATCGCCATGCAAAACTTGAGGCCCAGGCTGCTGTACGGAAAGACCGCGCAGGCAGCAATGGGAAGACCGATAGCTGCGGCGAGCGAGCCCACCGACACATACTTGGTGATGGCGACGGCCACGATAAACATGCCCAGCAGCGACAGGCCAATGGGCCAGTACCAGGCAAGGATCACGCCCAGACCAACGGCGATACCCTTGCCGCCATGGAAGTTAAGGTAGGGCGAGAAGATGTGTCCCCACACGGCTGCCAGGCAGATGACGCCGAGCATCCAGTCGCCGGGGGCTCCAGGCGACATGATGTTCGGCGGAAAACCATAGCCCAGATCGGCGATGAGCGGGCGGGCGATAAGGACGCAGATGGCGCCCTTAAGGCAGTCGAGCAGCAGCGTGAGTGCGGCCACCTTGGGGCCGGCCACGCGCAGCGCGTTGGTGGTGCCGATGTTGCCGGAGCCCGCCTTGCGAATGTCCGTGTGGTTGAACACACGGCCCAAGATCAGGCCAAACGGAATCGCCCCGATAAAGAACGAGACCACGGCGCAGATGGCGGTCAGCAGAATCGGATTATGCATCCTTCTGTTCCTTCTTCCTAAAGAAGAGTCGAATGGGCGTGCCGGCAAAGTCGAAGGTCGAGCGCATGCGGTTCTCGACGTAGCGCTGGTAGGTGTCGTTGACCAGGTCGCTGTGGTTGACGAAAAACGTGAACGTCGGCGGGTTGACGCCCGTCTGGGTCACGTAGTGCATGCGCAGGCGGCGCTTGCCGTCCACCACGGTATGGCCGAACTCGCGCAGGTCGGTGAGGAACGTGTTGAGGCGCGAGGTGCTGATCTTCTGCGAGCGCGTCTTTTCGGCTGCGTCGACCATTGCCCAGATCTTCTCCACGCTGCGGCCGGTCAGGGCCGAGATGCGCAGATACTGGGCCCAGGGAGCCATGACGCCCAGACGGCGGTCGACGGTCTCCATGCAGGCCTCGCGCTTGCGGTCGTCGTCGAGCAGATCCCACTTGTTGAGCAGCACCACGATGGCGCAGCCGCGCTCGATGGCCAAGCCCATGACCTTCTGGTCCTGCTCGGTGACGCCCACGGAGGCGTCGACGACGAGCAGTGCCACGTCGGCGCGATCGATGGCGCGCAGGCCGCGGACCATCGAGTAGTACTCGATATTCTCGTACACGGTGCTCTTCTTGCGAATGCCCGCGGTGTCGACCATGCGGTAGTGCTTTCCGTCGCGCTCGACGACGGTGTCGATGGCATCGCGCGTGGTGCCGGCGATGTTGGACACGATGGAGCGGTCGGCGCCCAGGATGCGGTTGAACAGCGAGGACTTACCGGCGTTGGGGCGGCCGATAATGGCCACGTTCAGCGCATCGGGGAACTCGTCGGCGACCTCGTCCTCTTCCTCCGGAAGCAGGGCCACGATATCGTCGAGCAGGTCGCCCGTGCCATGACCATGCAGGGCCGAGAGCGGCGTGGGCTCACCGATGCCGAGCGAATAGAACTCCCAGATGCTGTCGTTCTCGCGATCGGGGTTGTCGAGCTTGTTCACCAGCAGAAAGACCGGCTTGTCGCAGCGCTTGAGCATGCGAGCGACCGACTCGTCCTCCTCGGTGACGCCGGTGCGGCCATCGACCACAAACAGGATGACGGCGGCTTCCTCGGCGGCGGCGAGCGCCTGGTCGCGGATGGACGTGGCAAAGACGTCATCGCTCTTGAGCGGCTCGATACCGCCCGTGTCGACGATGGTGAACTCGCGGCCGTTCCAATCGGCCGTGTGATACGAGCGGTCGCGCGTGACGCCGCGGGACTCGTGGACGATGGCGTCCGAGGTCTGGGCCAGGCGGTTAACGAGCGTGGACTTGCCCACGTTGGGGCGTCCGACGACGGCGACGATAGGTTTCATCTGCTCTCCTTTAATGGGTAGGGTCAGTGGAAGTGTTAGAGTCTGCGGGCACAATGCCAAGGATGCGCTCCAGGGTATCGAGCAGCTCATGCGGCATGGTCGACACCACATGAACCTCGGCGCCGCGACTGGTAAGGCTTGCGAGTAAATCGTCACGATGATACTCGTCAAGCGTCATGCCGTCAGCGTTGAACATGAGCTTAGGCACAAAGAGCATAACCCCCGACAGATCTTGGGGCAGCTGCTCCAGAATGTCACACGCGACGATGAGGCCGGTCACGTCCACGTTGCCGCCAAAGTAGCGGTTCTTGATGGCTGTGACGGTGCCGCCGAGACCATGCGGCGACTCCACAAAGCGTGCCACGGTGTCTCGCGCGCTGGCGCCCGAGAGGCACAGCAGGTGCTGGCTGCGGGCGGCGATGGCCTCGCGGACGCGGGCCAGTCGCTCAGTATCGGTAGTCAACACGTCGTCGGTCTCGTCCAGATACGAGCGGATCATGCCGATGCCGTCGTAGTACTGCGGATAGCCGTCGTAAAAGTCTGCCTCGGGAGGATCGATGCCGGCGTCCAGATAGAACTCGTCGCTCATCTGGAAGGTATGGCGGCCAAAACGCTCGTACGCGCGGTCCTGGAAGGGTCGGATCATGGCAATGGTCTCGCGCGCCAGTTCGGGCTTGTCGCTGTATGACCAGCTAAAGCGGTTTTGGTGTTTGGTAAAACCGAGCGGCACAATGCCCAGGCTTGTGATTTGCTCATGCTCCTCGCAAAAGCGCAGGGTCTTTTCCAGCTCCTCGCCGTCGTTCATGCCGGGACACAGCACAATCTGCGCGTGGATCTCGATGCCGGCGGCCATGATGGCCTCGAGCACGTCCATGCCACGCTGGGCGTTGCGGCCCATCATGCGGCGGCGGACGTCGGGACTCACGGCGTGGACCGACACGTTCATGGGGCTCATGTTGCGGTCGATGACGTTTTGCACGTCCTCGTCGGAAAGGTTCGTGAGCGTGACAAAGTTACCCTGTAAAAAGCTCAGGCGATAGTCGTCGTCGCGAATGTAGAGCGTGGAGCGGCCGCCCTTGGGCAACATGGTCATAAAGCAGAACACGCAGGCGTTGACGCAGGTACGCATGCCGTCAAAGATGGGGCCGTCGAACTCCAGGCCCCAGTCCTCGCCCGGGAAGCGGTCGAGCTCGACGGGGGTGACGGTGTCGTCGCGCGGGTCGAAAACCTCCAGCTCGACGGTATCGTCATCGGCCTCCCAGAGCCACACGATCATGTCGGTGAGTTGCTCGCCGTTGACCGTGAGCACGCGCATGCCCGGCTCGATTCCCACATCCCATGCGGGCGACTCGGGACGCACGTTCTTAACGAGCGCACCCTCACCCGGCTCGGGGTCGCGGCTGCGCCCGTAATCGGCCACCTCGGCGGCGTATGCGGGTACGGTCTGGTCCATGGTTAGCGGCAAAGCTCCTTGATGCGCGCAACGGCGCGTTCGATGTGTTCTTGCGGGGTGGAGGCTCCGGCAGTGATGCCGATGTGGCGCGCGCTGGCAAACCATGCGGCCTCGAGCTCGGAGGCCTCTTCGATGTGATGCGTGTGCTCGCAGACGTCAGCGCAGATCTGTGCCAGGCGGCGGGTGTTGCCCGAGTTCTTTCCGCCCACGACGACCATGCAATCACAGCGGTTGGCAAGCGACGCGGCTGCCTGCTGGCGCTCGCTTGTGGCGGCGCAGATGGTGTTGATCACGCGCAATTCCTGCACGCGTGGGGTGATGGAGGCCACGACCTCAGCCAGGTTCTGCGCGGTCTGGGTGGTCTGCACAACCAGGCCCACCTTGCCTTTGAGTGGCAGCGCATCCGCATCGGCAGCGCAACTCACGACCTGCGCGTCATCGCCGGCATGGCCCAAAATGCCCTCGACTTCGGGGTGGCCCGGCTCGCCCACGACGATCACGCGGTAGCCCTCGCGCACCAGGCGTTCGGCCGCCACATGGACCTTCTTCACGTAGGGGCAGGTGGCGTCGACCACGGTAAGGCCGCGTTCGCGAGCGGCGTCAATGACTTGAGGCACCACGCCGTGGGCGCGAATGATCACAGTTCCGGTTGCGGCATTATCCAGGTTCTCGGCCAGGCCAACGCCTGCCTCAGCAAGCTCGCGCACCACGATGGGGTTATGGATGAGCGGCCCTAGGGTGTGGACCTGTGCGCTCTCCCCTGCCTGCGGCGCGGCAGCCAGCGCCATATCGAGCGCGCGCTGCACGCCGTAGCAGGTGCCGGCGTGGGCTGCAATCTCGATGGTGGGGACGACCTCCTCAGCAGCGGCCGCAGCGGTATTCATGACGCTCTCACCCATGGCTAGAACCTGCCCGGATGTTCGGCGCACAGCTCGTCTCGCATGGCGTAGACGCGGTTCATGGCCTCGGACTCAAACCAAGCCAGGCGCTCCGTACGCTTAAGCCCGGCCGGCGCGTCCGAAAGCGAGACGGCCTTGCCGGCACGAATCCAGCACTTCTTGGGACGCATGAGCTTTTTGCCCGCGGGCGTGATGTCGGACCAGCCGCAGATGGCGAGCGGGTTGACGGGCGCCTTGCCCATCTGAGCGATGAGCGCAAAGCCGCCGTGGACCTCTGGCTTGATCTCGCGCGATCGGATGCGCGTGCCCTCGGGGAAGATCAGGACGTCCTCGCCGCGCTGCAGCGCATGCTGGGCGGCGCGCAGGCACTTCATGTCGGCGGTGCCGCGCTCGACGGGAATGCCGCCAACGCGGCTAAAGGCCCAGCGCACAATCTTGCTCTTGGCGAACTCGGATTTAAAGATGGGGCGAATGCGGCGGCCGCCAAAGAACAGCGCCGTCTCCACGGCCAAGAGCTCGGCCATCGAGGTGTGGTTGCAGATGACTACGCTGCCGCGGCCGTCCTGGCGCTCAAACAACAGATCGGCATCTTCGACCTTCCAACGCCACATGAGCTTGGAGAAGGCCCAAAGGATGGCCATGACTACGACGACGGTGCCGCGAATGAGCGCCGGAAACTCGTCATAGGGGGCGTTGTAATAGTCCTCGGGCGTCTGCTTAAACAGGCGCATGGGCTACCTCCTTTGGTTGATGAGGCCCTCGATAATGCGTACGACCTCGTCGATGGTGTGGGCGGTGGAGTCGACGTGCACGGCGTCCTCGGCGGGCACGAGCGGGGCGACCTCGCGACTGCTGTCAAGCTTGTCGCGCTGCTTGAGGGCGTCGAGGGTTTCGTCGACCTCGGTCTCGAGTTGCGCGGACGTGAGCGGCTGGGCATCGTTTTGGTGGCGCTGCAGCACGCGGCGGCGGGCGCGCTCACGCGGGTCGGCAGTCAGGAAGATTTTGACCTGCGCGTTAGGGAACACGACGGTTCCGATGTCGCGACCCTCGGCCACGATATCGCGGTCCTCTGCGACACGGCGCTGATGGATGAGCATGGCGGCGCGCACGCCCGGGTAGGCCGAGACCTTGGACACGTTGGCGTCAACCTGCGGGGTACGAATGGCGGCCGATGCGTCCGCGCCGTCGATGGTCAGGCGCGTGTCCTCGCCGGTACCGTTGGTAAAGCGGATTTCGATCTGCTCGGCGAGGGCATCGATGGCTGCCTCGTCGTCCAGGTCGATGCCGCGGTCGAGCGCGGCGAAGGTGACGGCGCGATACATGGCGCCCGTGTCGAGCTTGTTAAAGCCAAGCTGACGGGCAATCTCCTTGGCGATGGTGGACTTGCCGGAACCGGCGGGGCCGTCGATGGCGACGATCATGCAATGCTTCCTTTCGATGGGTGACGTGCTGGTATGGTTCGCGGGCGTTGGGGCGCGGCGGGTTGCCTAGCCCGTGTAACGCTCGCGGTAGGTGTTGCGCTTGGGTGCGGAGCCGTGGCTGCCGTGGTGACGCGTGCGGCTGGCGGGGGTGTCTTGGGGCTTGCCGCCGTTGCGCTTGGCGCTCGCCTGCTTGAGCGGGATGCCGCCGCTTTTGAGGATCTGCACCTCGCGGTCGGTGAGCTCGCGCCACGAGCCCTTGGCCACGCCCTCGAGCTCAAGGCCGGCAAAGTTGCAGCGATGCAGACGGATTACCGGATGGTGAATCTTGCCCAGCATGCGCTTGACCTGGTTCTTGCGGCCCTCGCGAATGATGACCTCCACGGCGGTGGTGCCGGGCTTGACGCCTTGTGGAGCCACGGCCACGGCCTCGCGCGCGTTGATGACGCGGCAGATCGCCGGCTGGCACAGGCCGTCGTCGAGCTCGATGCCACGGCGGAGTGGGTCTAGATCGCGGTCGGACAGCTGGCCGTCAACGAGTGCCTGGTAGGTCTTGTAGACGTGTTTGCTCGGGTGCAGCAGATCCTGTGACAGGTCGCCATCGGTGGTAAAGAGCAAGAGGCCCGTGGTGTCGCGGTCCAGACGACCCACCGGAAAGAGTCCCGGAAAGCGGTCGCGGGGGACCAGGTCGGCCACGCAAGGGCGCTCCTGCGGGTCACTCATGGTGGTGAGGTAGCCAGTTGGCTTGTAGAGCATCAGGTATACGGCGCCCTGGTTGAGCTTGACGGGCATGCCGTCGACCTCGATATGGTCGCGGTCGACGTCGACCTTGGTGCCCAGCTCGGTCGCGACTTCGCCGTTGACGGTCACGCGGCCGGCGGTCATCAGGTCCTCCGAGCCGCGGCGGCTCGCCACGCCCGCGCGCGCCAAAAAGCGCTGCAGGCGCATGGTGTGCGGATAGACGGGCTGGGCGTCGGTGGCGGGCACTGCGCTGCCCATGGCACGCGTCTCCCCTACTTCGTTAGTCCTCGTCATGTAAATCCTCCGAGGTCTCGCCGACGACCAGGGATTCCAAGTCCTCGACTGCCTCAACATCTTCAACATCGGTATCGAGCAGTTCGCGCTCTTCGTCCAGGTCCTCGGCCTGCTCCTCGAGCGTGGACTGAATGCTGCGGCCGCTCAGGCGCTCGCGGATAAACTGGCGCGATTGCTCGTCGGGGGCAAACTGCTCCAGATCGGGCAGGTCGCGGGTGGAGCGCAGGCCGAACTTTTCCAAGAAGGCGTTGGTCGTGCCGTAGATGATGGCCTGTCCGCGCTCGGGGTCGCGGCCGAGCTCGCGCACCAGGCCCTTGTCCACGAGCGACGCGATGACGCCGTCGGAGTTGACGCCGCGAATGCCCTTGACGACCTCGCGTGTGACGGGCTGGTGGTAGGCGATGACAGCCAGGGTCTCGAGCGCCGCCTGCGACAGTTTTTGCGTGTCCCAGCTCAGCACGTAGGCCTCGACCACATCGTGGTAGGCGGGATGTGTGAACAGGCGCCAGCCGCCGGCGACCTCGCGCAGCTGAAAGCCGCGGTTGGCCTCCTCGTACTCGACCTTGAGCTCGGCCAAAAGCGACGCGCACTCGCCAGGGGCGATATCCAGCGCACCGGCCAGCGCAGGCGCGCTTACGGGGTCGCTCGACACCAGCAGCAGCGCCTCGAGGGCGCCTTTGAGGCTGTTAGCCTCCAGCGTGGAAAGGGTTGACATGGTTGCCGCTCCTATTCGGTGAGCTCGGGGCCCTCGCCGGGCACGTATGCCTCGGCGCCCTCGACTCGGTTGATGCAGATGGTTCCAAAGATCTCGTCCTGGCTCAGCGTGAGCGAGCCGCGTTTGGCAAGCTCGAGCATAGCCAGGAAGGTGACGACGAGCTGCTCGGTGGTGGCGTCGCCGTCCAGCAGCTCGCGGAAGGTGCAGGTTTGGTGCGCCATGGTAAAGCGGTCGACCGAGGCCACCGTCAGGTCGAGCGGCACGCGATGCGGTGCCACGTGCTCGGCTTCCAGCAGGAAGGTCTGTCGCTTGCCGTCAAGGTCGGCACAGATGACGGCCAGACCGCGTAGGGTGATGCCGGCCAGGTAGTCGGGCATGAGCCCCAGGAACTCGGGGTCGGGGCCGGCCACGCGCGGGTGCATGCGGCTTTCGGCCTGCATGCGGGCACCGAGGGCCGCAGCCGCGCCTTTAAACTGCTTGTAGGCAATCAGGCGCTGGATCAGGACCTCGCGCAGGGCGTCGCCGTCGAGCGTGCTGAGCTCCTCGAGGTCTTCGTCGAACTCGTCATCGTCGTCATCGGCTTTGCGCGGGGCCTCCTGCGGCACCAAGGAGGCGGCCTTGATGTCCAAAAGGGTTGCTGCGACCAACAAAAAGTCGCTCGCCACGTCCAGGTCCAGCGCCTCGATGCGCTCGGCCTCGGCAAGGTACTGCTCGGCCACCTCGCTGATGGAGATGGCGCCGATATCTACTTTTTGGCGGGTTACCAGCTGCAGCAGCAGGTCGAACGGTCCGCTGTAGACCTGCGTCGACACGCGATACGACATCTTCGACCTCCTTTGACGGCGCCTTCGCGGCGCGGTTTGGGTGCATATTACGACCGTTTTGCACGGTCGACCTGTAAGTTTACCTTAGATGCCGGCGATTGCGAAGTTGAGCAGCTGCTCAGCAAGCGGATACACGGTAACGTCGAAATAGCGGCCGATCACGTCGATGCCGGTCCACATAGGCAGCAGGTACAGCACAATGATGAGGATGGGCATGGCGTATTGCTGCAGGTGATAGTAGTTGTTGAGCGCCTTGCCTTTGAGGAATGGCACGATGATCGACGAGCCATCGAGCGGCGGGATCGGGATGAGGTTGAAGGACGCGAGTGACAGGTTGACCACGATAAACGTGGCGCCGAAGTTCATGATCTGTGACGCCAGGGCAAAGGACATGCTGGTGTAGAGGTTGCCGTACGTTGCGTGCATGAGGGCGGCCGCGAGGCACGCGAGGGCGATGTTCGACGCGGGGCCGGCCACGCTCACCAAGACCTCGTCACGTTTGGGGTGCTTGAGGTTGTTGAGGTAGACGGGCACGGGCTTGGCGAAGGCGAACACCGGGCCGCCGGCGGCAAGCATGAGCAGTGGCAGGATGATGGTGCCAAACGGGTCGATGTGGTTGAGCGGGTTGAGCGAGACGCGGCCGCGCGAACGGGCCGTCTTGTCGCCGAGCGCCCAGGCCGCTGCGGCGTGTGCGCTCTCGTGGATCACGATGCCCACGATGACGGCGACGGCGCTGGCGAGCAGGTTCATGAGGTAGCTGCTGGACATGGCGCTCCTCTAGCGGACGCGACGCGAGGCGCGCGTGAGAAGGTAGTCGATCACAAACAGGATCACGGCGACGATGGCGTAATCCAGGCGGAACACACCGCCAAAGGGCGACGTGATGACGCCGTAGCCGGCGATGGCGCTCGGCAGGGCGCGCGAAAGCTCGACGACAAAGCCCACGATCTGCAGCTTGGCGGTGAGGCCGCTAAAACACAGCAGCACGGTCATCGCGCTCATAAAGATGCCGCAGATGCGACAGGCGATGGCGATGATGCTCATCGCCACGGCAGCGGCCTTACGAGAGTTCACGCGCGGTCTCCTCTTCGATCTGGGTGGAAAGCTCCAGCCATTCGTCCTCGAGCTTGGGCAGCTCTTGCTTAAGGCCGTTATATTCCCCCAGCGCGGCGTTGAACTTGTCTTGATCGGCATAAAGCTCTTCGCTTGCCATCAATTCCATAAGCTCGTCATAGCGGGCACGCTTTTTGTCGAGCTCGGCCTCGATCTTCTTGAGCTGGTTGCGCACGTCCTTGAGCTTTTTGTTGAGCGCAGCGCGGGCCTGGGCCTCGGCGCGCTTTTGCTCCTTGGTCTTTTTACCCTCGGCCGGCTTGGGGGCGGCGGGCGCATCGGACTGGGCCGCGGTGACCTTAGCGGACTTGGTCGCGGCCGGTGCACTCTCCCCCGCCGCCTCGGCGGCGGCGCGGGCTGCGAGGTCCTCGCGCTTGTAGAGATAGTAGTCGTAGTCGCCGTCATAGACCGTGACCTTGCCGTCGCGGATGTCGATGACGCGGTTGGCAACGGCGCGCACCAGGTGCTCGTCGTGGCTGATCAGCACGATGGTGCCAGGGAAGTTTTGCAGGGCGTTCTCGAGCATGTCCACCGAGTCGATGTCTAGGTGGTTGGTGGGCTCGTCCAGGCACAGGAGCGCCTCGGGGGCCACGAGCATCTTGGCCAGGGCCAGACGCGCTTTTTCGCCGCCGGAGAGGACGCGAACCTGCTTCTCGATGGAATCGTTGTCGCTAAACAGGAAGGCGCCCAGTAGGCTGCGCTGCTGTGGCACGGTCCACTTGGGCGTGACGGTGTCGATCTCTTGCAGGACGGTGTTGGACTCGGTCATGCCCTCGAGTGCGTGCTGGGCGTAATAGGCCACGCCCACGTTGGTGCCCAGGTCGCGGGTGCCGGTGGTGGGCGGCTCCAGTCCGGCGATGATCTTCATGAGCGTGGACTTGCCGGCCCCGTTGGGGCCGACGAGCGCCACGTGCTCGCCGCGGTAGAGCTTGAGGTCGATATCGCTGTAGATGTGTTTGTTGCCGTAGGACTTGGAGACGCCCTCCAGGCCCACGACCATATCGCCGGAGCGCGGTGGGTCAGGGAACTTAAAGTCGATGTGCTTGTGGCCCTCGGGTAGGATGACAAGCTCCTTTTTGATCTGCTCGATCTTGCGGATGCGCTCCTGGGCCTGGGCTGCCTTGGTGGGCTTGTAGCGGAACTTGTCGACGAAGACCTGCATGTGGGCGATGTCGCGCTCCTGGGCGGCGCGCTTGGCGCGCATCTGCTCAAGGTTGTCCTCGCGCTGCTTGAGGTAGCTGCTGTAGTTGCCGGTGTAAGTGGTCACGCGACGATCTTCGAGTGCGGCGACGTGGTCGACGCAAGCGTCCATGAAGGCGCGGTCGTGGCTGACGATGAGGACGGCGCCGTCATAGTTGGCTATAAAGCCGCGCAGCCACTGGACGCTTTCGAGGTCCAGGTGGTTAGTGGGCTCGTCCAGAAGCAGCAGGTCGGGATGGCGCAGGAAGAGCTTGGCGAGCGCGATGCGCATCTGCCAGCCGCCCGAGAACTCGGAGCACGGGCGCTCAAAGTCGGTGACCTTAAAGCCCAGGCCGGACAGGATTTTGCGGGCGTTGCTCTCGAGCTCGTAGCCGCCCAGGTGCTCAAAGCGGTCCTGGACCTGGCCGTACTCGTTGAGGAGTGCGTCGACGTCCTTGCCCTGCTCGGAGAGCTCGGTGATTTGGGCCTGCAGCTCGTTAGCGCGCTCGCCCATGCGGCGGATTTCCTTGGCGGCGGCCATGACCTCGGCGAGGATGGTGGTGTCCTTTTGTTCCAGATTAGTTTCCTGCTCTAGGTAGCCCACCTGGCAGTCCTTTGCGTACTGGACCTGGCCGGAGTCAGGACTGTCGATGCCCATGATGATTTTGAGCATGGTGGTTTTGCCGGCGCCGTTGGGGCCCACGAGCGCGAAGCGCTCGCCGGGGACATCGCAGACAGCCGACCGAGGGCGCCCGGAAATGAGCAAGCAGGCTATTTGCAAGTGAAAACTAATGCCATGAAAAACAGGCCAGACATATTGCCTGGCCTGTTGAAAAACCTGGTGGGCCCTCCGGGATTCGAACCCAGAACCCAGGGATTATGAGTCCCCTGCGCTAACCGTTGCGCCAAGAGCCCTTATAAAGTGGCGCTTGCAGTTGGGGTGGCAGAACAGCCTCCAACGCTTTGAACCACGATGTGAAATACTACCATGCGCGCGGCACCCGTTCAACGCACGATCTTGTCGACCAGGAGGATCATGGTGCCGCCTTTGACCTTGTGTGCCTATATGAAAAAAGGCCCCAACTTGCGTTGGAGCCTCATTCAATGCTCGGGTGGAGACGAGGGGGATCGAACCCCTGACCTCTTGACTGCCAGTCAAGCGCTCTCCCAGCTGAGCTACGCCCCCGTGCGAAGAAGTACTATAC
>NZ_QRHM01000023.1:31347-31548 GCF_003470325.1 Collinsella sp. AM24-1
CTGCCAGTCAAGCGCTCTCCCAGCTGAGCTACGCCCCCGTGCGAAGAAGTACTATACGGGAACTCGGACGGCGATGCAAGGACATTTTTGGAAAAACTTTCCGGGGGCGCGGGCGCCGGAGTCCCGCGGGGCCGATGCTGGCGCGCCGCCCGAGGCGTCGGGGCCCCTCGATGCCCGGCTAGGCCCGCGGGGCGCGCCCCG